>NZ_JAUBPE010000100.1:336-21893 GCF_036700565.1 Microcoleus pseudofavosus SVA1_A4 | reverse complement strand
AACTTTCGTTGCATCTATTGAAAAAATTCTGAAAGAATTTGGAGAAAACTATGTAATTAATTTTGTCTAGCTACTTATAAGGTTTGAGGCTCGATCGCGCGTAAATCAGCCTGAGATTGAAAGAGTTGCTGGGAGAGTATTCTAATTGCGCTGTAATCGTGTTTGAACTGTTGAACAAACCATCGCTGGGATTGCTAGCGGTATTAAATACAGCAGGATTCAAAAATTCGGTATTTTCAGCCATATAGGCAGCAGTAAACCTGACAGGTTTGGAAATTTGCCAAGTAACAGCAGCACCCGATCCGCGATCGACTGCATTCAACAGTGTACTTCCGTTCGAGTTAAAACTCGTTGCTCCTCTCAGAAAGAAAGTGAAGCGGTTGCCGTCAAAGTATCGATAATAATTCAACCGCGGCCCGATCGAAACTTGAACTTTATCTCCTACCGGAAACGTGTAGGACATCTCGCGAATTCCCACATTATTAGCGGTCGGCACTCCTGTTTGATCTAAAAAAGGCGTTCCCCAAGAGTTGTAAAAACCCGCCGATACCAGTTCGTTTGCAGGCGAGTTGCCGTTGCCAAAAACTAACTGAGTTACCAGCAAATCTTTGCCTGTAAACGAGGTATTTAGCGTCAAGAAAGCGTAGTAGCTAAAAGTAGTTTCAGGTGTATCCCGATCGACGCGAGTCGGTCGATTGTTTGCATCCCGAGTTGGGGGAGCAAAGGCGCTGTTCGGGGCAGTGCGGCTGCGTTCGGCAGTGATTTCGCCTGTGGGAAATGCTGATGTGAGGTTGAACCAAACCGTAGCATTGAGTTTCGTTGTGGTCGAGAATTGATTAGATTCTAGCTCCGCCGTGCGAGCTTCTAATACATCTACTCTACCGCGCAGCGTTGCTAGTTCGGCCGCAAATTCTTCTTGCAGTTTCTGGAGTTTTTGTAAATCTTCTTTTTTGACTAAGTTGGATGTTCCGGCTGTTACCAACTCCGCCACTTTATCGAGACAAGCATTCAAGCCGGCGGCGAATTCGTAGCGAGTCATGGCTCGATTTCCGCGATAGGTGCCGTCGGGATATCCTGCGATGCAGCCGTAGCGTTCAACTAATGATTGCAGTGCTTGAAATGCCCAATCTGTGGGTTTGACATCGCTGAGTTGGGAAACTGAGGTGACTTGCTCTATTTCGGAAGCGTCGTTTATTTCCAGGCTATCTATCTGTTGGATATCGTCAATACTTGCCGGATTTTGCTCTGTTTGGATTGACTCCGCCAATACGTTCGATTCGCCGGATTCTTGGGCTGCTGTTTCTGTAGGTTTTATCTCGTTTTCTTGAGAAAATGCTGGGACTTTTTCCTGGTCTGTTTCTGGTTGATTTTTGGGTGCGATCGCGGCGGGATTTTCTGGTGTTACCGCTGGATTTGTCTGGGTGGGAATTGATGCGATCGCAATTTGTGCTTCGCCGGATTCTTCAGTTACTATGTTGGAATCTGTAACATCGTTTAGCTGAGAAACTGATGTGACTTGTTCGCTGTCTGGAGTGAGTGAATTATTCTCCTGTTGTTCTCGATCGTTTAGTTCGATATTGGCGGCTATTTCTGGCGTTACCGCAGGGTTTATCTGTGTTTGATTTTGTGCGATCGCCACTGGCGATGCAACTAATTCTGCCTGTGGCAACTCTGCTGTTGGGGCTGTTGCTTCCTCGGTTTCTGAAACGGAAATTTCCGCAGCAAAGCTGGCAGGAGAATGCAGTAGATTAATACAAAAAAAGGCTGGCGTTGCTGTAAGCAGGATTTGGAAAAACCAAAATTTAGACATTATCCTCACACCGTAAATAGCAAATACACTCAAACTGTTTGCAGTAAGGACTTTATTCCTTAATAGGACTTACGCTCATGGGCTCATAAACCGGGGAAAGATGGACGAAAATACTTCTAGTCAGCCGACAGAAACCGGGTTTTTTGGAAAAACCCGGTTTCTCAAACCCGGTTTCGAGGAGTCGGAGTGCGTAAATCCTGCTTAATTAAAAGAGAGGACTTCAGTCCTCAGTACAAACTTGGAAACGATCGACTTTTAAGTCAAGGGTTTGCGATCGGCAGCAGGAGGTAAAGCCCGCTCCTCTGCTGAGATTGGCAGCTACTCAGGATGACTGGACTGGCAATCGGCACTAGGGATAGCGATCGTACTAACCACGTATTTTTCATGGAGAAAAGCTTGCTATTTGGACAAGCAACCAAAGGAAAAACCTATTCTATTTAGCGCGCCAAACACGATCGCTAATCTATGCAGATTGTTGCGTCAAAGTTAAGCAGCGCTTTGGCTTGCCGTATACCGTATACTTTTATTACTTGACTTGCTGTATACAGAGACACATTTTTTTGGTTTGCGTCAAACCACAATGAAACAGAGAAGGTGCTATTTCGACCGCACTTGATGATGTTGTGTTCGATTGCTTTATCAACAATATTTTGTATTTTATGATGCATAAGACTCCCAAATTATCAATAATAAATAAAAAAGATTAATGGGTGATGCTGCAAGATTTGTGGATGCGGGTGAAGTGCGTTTGCATCCCAATCGCTCACGATTTGCGGAAGGCAGTTTTCTTATCGGATACAGTTTATGTAATGGGCCCGCGTCCGAGTTCGATCGTCTATAAAGTAAAAGTCAACCTGCAACGTCCCTGCACTCTAGATATGATGATGTCGGATGACTTCAACCGCATCGTAGCAGAACTGCGCCGCCACATTCACCGCAATAAAAAAAACGAGAAAGCAATGGATAATTTAGAAAAATTTGCGCGCTCAAAAACAGCAAGCATTGTCATGCCAATTGCTGCCACAATCTTGCTGTTCGTGCTGTGGGAAATTCTGGTATTCCTGTTCAAAATTCCCCCGTACAACTTGCCCGCACCCTCCGCTTGTTTGCGGCGGCGGAGAAATACCTGATTTACTGGGCGCGGTGATTGGATGGGCTAAGCCACATCCAGTGCCGGAAAATGCCGTGCTGGTAGCCTAAAGGTTCTTCATGCTGAGCCTGTTTAATTTCTTCTACAGGTACTGGGGCGGGGGATTTTTTTGTGAGTTGGCGATTGAAGAATGTCATAACTTTGCCTCCAAGAGAGTGGTTTCTGGGAGACACATGGAAACCTGTCACCATACCAGCTTGATTTGGTATGTCCGAATCTTTTTCTGTGTCTTATGATACCATTATAGAACTTTTTGGGCGGGAAGTATCCCCCGATCGGGTGATATTTCCTGCATTTAAATTGTCATTGGGCCCCAGAAACCGGGTTTTTTACCGAACCTGCGGGCTGCAACGAAGAATTTTCGTAAAAAAACCCGGTTTCTTTAGAGTCGTGTCTGAGACTAAATTTGGGCGGGCGAGACGCCCACCCCACAATAATTTGACTGCATCATCGGATTGCTGACTCGATCCGAAAGCGGGCAATCTCGCAAATTTCAGCTAAAGCCTGCTGCATTTCAGTTTCAGGGGAATTATCGAGGCGGCTTTTAAATGCTTCGAGAATGCTGGTTTTAGTGTGTTTTTTCACCGCAGCAATGAAGGGGAAACCAAACTTTTCGCGGTACGATCGATTGAGGAATTGAAAGCGATCGAACTCCTCAACAGATAGCCGATCCAAACCCGCACCGGCTTGTTCGCTAACTGATGCTTCCGCCATTTTCGCTTTGCTTCCTAAGTCAGGATGCGCTTGAATCAAAGCTAATTTTTCGGATTGAGTCATGGCGCTGACAACTGTTACCATTTTGGCGTGCAAATCGGCTGTGGAGGCAAAAGGGCGATCGTCCCAAGTGCGGCGGGCGATGGCGGGTGTGTGTTCAAAAATCTCGCCCAGGGCTTGTGTAAATTCTTCCTGGCTGATTTGGTTGAGTTCAACTAAAGAATATTGCATTGTTTATGAAAATACTATCTAACAACTGACTACTGACTACTGAATTGAGTTTGTTCGACTTCGCCGTGGGCTTTGAGGAGTGCAGCAATTTTCCGGCGGATGATAATTCCCGGTTTATCTGTCATCATTTGCTGTTCTTGCGCGATGTCGAGGGGCACGTCCCAATCAGTTGTTTCTAAAATCTGTTTGTCTTCTAAAGTAACAGCGCGATTGAAAGCAATTATATCGCTAGCTTTTGGTTCCCCGGACAATTCGACGGTAGGAATGACTGGATACCAGAATCGTTTAAAAACAGCTTGCTTCGTAACTAACATAATGCCTCGCCACAATCAAGGATAACTAAACCCTTCTGATAACTGACAACTGACAACTGACAACTAACAACTGACAACTAACTTTTATTCAGCTACCTCTATAAGTGCTGTACGACCAAGGGGAAACTAGCAAAGGTACGTGATAGTGTGCGGTGGAATCGGCGATGCCGAACTGAATCGGAACGCTGTTTAAAAACGGCGGTTCTGGCAAATTTTCGGCGGACTGCGCGAAGTATTCGCCAACGGAAAAAACTAATTCGTAAACTCCCGGTTTGAGTTCGCTTTCAGATAGTAACGGAACTGCGGTGCGACCGTCAGCATTACTTGTTACTGTTTTCAGCAGGGTTTTTTCGCCGGAGTTTGGGTCAATTGAATGCAGGGCGATCGACATATTTGCTGCCGCACAGCCGCGGGCTGTATCGAGAACGTGAGTAGTAAGTTTGCCTGACATTTTTGCAAGGTTAAATGTTAGTGTTCGATCTATTTTGCGCGCTGCAATTTAAATGAACCAGGTATCCGTAGGGACACAGCAGTGCTGTGTCCTGGCAAGTATCTGTTTCTATTAGTGTAACGGGCCGGCTGCGATGACTTTGGCGATCGCATCGGTGACATCAGTAGGCTTTTCATCAGCCAATTGTGCGTACCATTTTTCTGTGACAACCGGATCTTTGCCGTGTATTTGTTCTGCGCGCTGTCGGGCTTTTTCTACAACTGCATTGGCACGCTGTTTGCGCTCGGTTTCGTAACGTTTTAGCGCGTATTCTACGCCCAAATTCGTACTCAAAAGGTAGTTACTGAGTACCAGCGCATCTTCCATCGCCTGACAGCCGCCTTGTCCGAGATCCGGGCAGGTGGCGTGGGCGGAATCTCCCAGCAAAGCAACTTTACCGCGAACGAAGCGGTCGATCGGCCCTACGTCGTGAATTTCCGGCCGCGCCACTGCTGCGGGATCGAACCTGTCTATCAGCAATTGCACGGGCTCGGCCCAGCCTTGAAAGTGTTCTTTAAGTTCCGCTTTGTAATTGTCGGGATTGGCGGGAGTGCCTTTGGGTAAGGGAACATCTAAGAAAAAGTAAAATCTATCGCCCGCTACGGGCATCATTGACGCCCGTTTGTGTTCGCCGACATATATCGCCCAAGTGTTTTTCGGCGCGAGTTCTTCATCTGCCGGAACTAACCCGTTCCAGTTGATATAGCCGCCGTATTTCGGCTCTACTTCGCGGCCCAATATATATGTACGCAAAATCGATCGCACGCCGTCAGCCGCCACTAACAAATCGCCCCGTGCTTTGTCTCCATTTTCAAAGATTGATGTTACTCCGCTTTCGTCTTCTTCTACAGAAATACACTTGCGATCGAGCTTGACTTCTCCCTTAAATGCTGCTAGCAACATATTTTGCAAATCTCGGCGGGCAACGGGATAGGGGCGCTGACCGACTTGTTGAATTAGCGGCATTAAATCGATGTCATTCAGGAGTTCGCCGGTTTTGGTGCGGTATTCCATGCGCTCCATTTGCCCGCCAATTTTTGCCATCTTTTCGCCTAAGCCGAGTCGGTTGAGAACTTTGACGCCGTTCGACCACAGGGAGATGCCTGCTCCGGCGGGACGCAGTTCTTTTACGCGATCGTAAATTTCAACTTGATAGCCCGCTTGTTCGAGGGCAATTCCCGCAGTTAAGCCGCCAATTCCCGCACCGATGATGACAACTTTCAAGTCGTGCATTATGTGTTTCTCCTGCTGAATGACATCTTATTTCCAGAATTGATAACAGTTAAATAACTATTGTTTCCGGTCTGCCCTAATTGTGAAACTCACTATCTTTTATAATACCAAAATTGCGGTTTTTACTGTATCGTAAATTACTAATTTATGCGGTTTTAGGCAAATTGCGATCGGCTTTGGTGCGGCATATCCCCGTAGGGACACGGCATTGCCGTGTCCCTACTGTGGGTATCTTACTCAGCTATAAATTTTGTTAACTCGCCGAGATTTTGCTGAATTGTATTTATCCCGCGAATATGAGACAAGGGAGAACCTCCGTACAAAAAGTTGTTCAAGCTAACTTGATAATTTTGCTGTACCGCCAAATCCAGCCATAAATTGTTAATCGCATCTCCGGGTTTGTAGTCGGGGATATTGTGCTGGTAGTAAGGAAAACTGTCTATACAAGTATTGAAAAAGTTCTTGCGGCCGCAATGTTTTAAATACTGAAGTCGCGGTTTGAATTCGGTTTGATTTTCCAATACTGTATATATAGTATCGGCGAGAGATTCTGGGTCGAATTTAGCGTAAAGACCGGCACCTTCGGGGAAAACTGGCGAGTTTCCTCTGGCGTATTGGTTGAACTCTTGGAAGCAAATTACCGGAACGTTGCAACTCATGGCTTCGGTGATGCCTCGGTTTTTTCCTTCGAGGAGGGAACCTAGGACGAATGCTTGTGCTCGCGAATAATATGTGGGGATTTCGCTGTAGTAGTCAACTCTAGGCACTAAATTAATGTAGTCTAAGGGATTGCCTAAAATTGTTTCTATTTGTTGCCATTCTTTTAAGGCGTACTCGTCGAGGGTTTTCAGGTTGCTAGCATCAAAGTCATGGCCGGTGACGACTGTTAATTTTATCGGTTTTTGCGGATATTTTTGGCGGTAAACTTTTAAGGCTTTGGCTATGATTGGCAAATTTTTTTCTTCGGAAATTCGGGCGACGGCTAGCAAGTCGATGTCTTTTTCAGGCACATTCCTGGGGGAAATTAAGTATTCGTTGATGAAGTCGGTGTCTTGCAGTGGTATGATTGGTTTGTGGGCGCGATCGACATAAGTTTCGCGAAACCACTTATCTCGCTGCGGGTTTTTGTATAAACTGGAGTAGGCGTCAGCTATGGGGGCCCAGGAATAGGACGTTCCGGGGGAATAGGTGAAGGATAAAAATACTGAGGAAAGTTGGGGAAATAGTTTGTTGATGAGTTCGACTGCTTCGCTGAAGTAAATTCCTTTGATGAATTTTCCTTCGTAAAACAGCGGGGGAAGCAAGACGTAGAAACTGACGGTATCGAAGCGGTGGGGTTGGTCTTCAAATATCTCCCAGCTAAAGGCGTCTAAGTCTGCATAAATTTCGGCGATTGGTTTGTTGATGTGGGGGTTGCGTAAATATGGCTTTTGTCGATCGTAGTTTCCGCGTACCATATAATTTTTAGTGTGATTATCTAGTTTTTTTATTTAACCGCAGAGGCCGCAGAGACCGCAGAGGAGAAGAGAAGAGAGATATTCACAAGTCGTCCACGGGTTGTTCTAGTGATTCATTGTCGCCTATTGTGAGGGCGAGTTGGTAGATTTGGCGGCGGGGGAGGGATGTTTGTTGCGCTAGCTGGCGGCTGGCTTGGGAACGAGTTATGCCTTCTGCAATTAATGTTTGCAATTCTGCTTTGATGGCGTCTTCGGAAAATATTGGGGCGGCTGTTTGGATGCCGGCAATTACGAGGGTAAATTCTCCTTGGGGTTCGCGAGTGGTGTAAAGTTCGATCGCACTTTCCATACTACCGCGCCAAAACTCTTCGTGCATTTTAGTTAACTCCCTCGCCAGCACAATCTGTCTGTCGCTTCCCAATGTATTTGCTAAATCTTGTAAAGTTTGCCGCAATCGGTGGGGAGATTCGTATAAGATTATAGTGCGGGATTCTATTTGCAAAGCTTCTAAACTCTGTTGGCGTTCTTGACCTTTGGTGGGTAAGAAACCTTCAAATACAAATCTCTCTGTGGGCAATCCTGATGCAGTTATGCCAACAATGCAGGCGGTCGGGCCGGGAATCGGAATAATGTTAATATTAGCCTCGGCGCAAGCTTTTACTAACTCGTATCCGGGGTCGGAAATTCCGGGCATTCCGGCGTCTGTGACGAGGGCGATACTTTTTCCTAAAAGCAGTTTGTCGATTAATTCCGGGAGTCGTTGGTGTTGGTTGTGTTCGTGATAGCTGATTTGGGGGGTTTTAATTTGAAAGTGGTGCAAAAGTTTGCCGGTATGGCGCGTATCTTCGGCGGCGATGAAGTCTGCTGTTTGCAAGATTCGGATGGCGCGAAATGTCATGTCTTCGAGGTTGCCGATCGGGGTTCCTACGATGTAAAGTGTTCCTGTATTGGGATTTGCTTGCATTTTAAGATTTGGATTTTTTAACCGGAGATGGAACACGGGCGAGACGCCAGTGCCACAATTTAAGAAGATATGAAAACTGGATTGTTTTTGGGATTGGCGACTTTAGATTTAGTTTATTTGGCGGTTCTGCCTCCGGGTGAAAATCAGAAAGTTGTTGCTTCTGATTGTACCATTGCTGCGGGTGGGCCGGCGGCTAATGCTGCGGTGACTTTTAGCTATTTGGGGAATGCGGCGATATGGGCGGGGGTTTTGGGCACTCACGCGATCGCCCAATTAATTCGTGCCGACTTAGCGGAGTATAATGTCAGGATAATCGATTTAGCACCGGGGCGATCGCACTCGCCGCCAGTTTCCTCGATTATTGTAACTGAAGCAACGGGCGATCGATCTGTAATTTCCATCAATGCTACGAAATCGCAAGTTGACAGTCAAGCAATTCACCCCGATCTTTTAACATCAGTTAGTATTGTACTGCTGGACGGACATCAAATCGCAGCCAGCCAAGAAATTGCTCAACTTGCCAAGTCAAAAAACATTCCCATTGTCCTCGACGGTGGCAGTTGGAAACCCGGATTAGAAGAAATATTGCCTTTCATTGAATGGGCGGTATGTTCCGATAACTTTCATCCGCCCGACTGCGACAATTCCGAACAAGTCTTTGCTTATCTGTCAGCAGCGGGAATTCCCAACATAGCCATCACTCGCGGCGAAAAATCAATTTTTTACCTCAGAAACGGCACTTACGGCAGTATAGAAGTCCCTCAACTTCAAGCCACAGACACTTTAGGCGCTGGCGATATTTTTCACGGGGCTTTCTGTCACTACATTTTGCAAAATAACTTTACAGATAGTCTGGCAGCAGCCGCTAAAATTGCTGCCGATTCCTGCAAAATTTTCGGAACCCGCGACTGGATGAATAACGGTTAACTTTCCCTAAAAATCAACGAAAGTATCCGGGAAAAACATATCCAAGCTAGAAAACTTGAACAGACACCACTCCCTAAGTTAAAATCCGAAAAACAACCTTGACAAAAATTCCGAACACCTTCCCTTTCCCTCTCTTCCTTCGCGCCCTTAGCGCCTTCGCGGTTCGTTAAAATTGCTATATTAGTAAGATAACCGCAAACCAAACAGTCCCAAAACAACATACCCGAATCATGCCTGACACCCAACCCCTAACCATCACTCTTCCCCCTTTGCGGATTACCCTAACAGAACAACAGCAAGTTAACCTCGAATGGCTGACACAAAACTTGCCCAATCTACTTACTCAAAGCAAACAAGAAATCCCCGACAATATGAAACAGTGGGTGGCGGCTAACAAATTATTAAATAAACCCGACGCCGAAATCATTCAAATCCTGGTAAGTACCGGCATTGACGCGGAAACAGCAACAGCAGAAGTTACGGAAATATCCTCTCATCCCTACTTCCAAGCAGGTAGCCAGTACGTGCAGTTATTGCAGAAATTAGAATCGCAACTCAGCATCAACAATCAATTAGCTGCACTCTCTTCCAAGTTTGGCACAATCGAACGGAAAAGCAGCCTGTCACGAGAGTATTTTCTCGAAAATTACTACGCCAAAAATACTCCAGTAATTATTACCAACATCATGCACAACTGGAAAGCATTGCAGTTGTGGACGCCGGAGTATTTGCAGCACAAATACGGCGATGCAGCGGTGGAAATTCAAGCCAACCGCAACTCAGACCCCGATTACGAAATTAAAATTCACAACCACAAAAAAACTGTTTTGTTCCGCGAATATGTAGATATGGTTGTGAATGGCGGGCCTAGCAACGATTGTTACATGGTTGCTAACAACCAGACTCTGGAAAGAGAGGAATTTAAACCTCTATTCAACGATATTGAAATTTTTCCAGAATACCTCAATCCCACCGATACAAAAGGCAGAGTTTTCTTTTGGTTTGGGCCGAAAGGTACAATTACACCGCTGCACCACGACCCAGTTAACTTAGTTTTAGCACAGGTATCGGGACGCAAACTCATTAAATTGATTTCTCCGCAGCAAACACCTCTGCTTTACAATCACGTCGGAGTTTTCAGCAAGGTTGACGGCGAAAATCCCGACTACGAAAAGTATCCGCTTTACAGAGATGCAAAAATCATCGAGGTGATTTTGGAACCGGGAGAAGTTATCTTTATTCCTGTCGGTTGGTGGCACCACGTAAAATCCTTGGAGGTGAGTATTTCGGTTTCGTTTACTAATTTTGTGTTTCCCAATTATTACGAATGGAAATATCCTCATATTAATTGGTAGTCTCTGGTACGGTGCGTCAGTTGGGATTTTTTCGATTATTATGAAGTACATACGAACTGACGCACCCTACTTAAATTTATCAATAAAACATGAAAACTCTTGAAGAAATCAGCGAAATTGCCCGATCGATCGCCTGGAGTGCATCAGATATCCTACAATCCTATTATCGCCAGGATTCCCACAGTCCTAACCTCGACATCCAAGAGAAAAAAGATGGCCCCGTCACTGCGGCTGATGTCGCTGTCAATTCTTACATTCTCGACGAATTGCAGTCGGCTTTGGGGAATGCAGAATTTGGCTATCTCAGCGAAGAAACTTACAAATCTTATTTGAAAACCAACGGTCAAGTTCCCTTGCCTCAAAGTTGGGTTTGGATTATTGACCCTTTGGATGGAACGCGAGATTTTATTGACAGGACAGGGGAATTTGCAGTTCACATTGCTTTAGCATTCGAGGGAAGACCGGTATTGGCAGTTGTGGCTTGGCCCGAACAGCAAAAGATTTATTACGCAGTGCAAAATGCGGGCGCTTTTATGGAAAGTCGGGAGGGTTCTGCGGTCAAATTGCAGGTTTCAGGGCGAAATATACTGGCAGATTTATCTATAGTAACCAGCCGCAGTCACCGGGGCGATCGCTTTAATCAATTGTTACAAAAACTGCCTTGTCAAAATCAACTAGCTGTCGGCAGCATCGGCTGTAAAATTGCGACAATTGTGGAACAAAAGGCTGATGTTTATATTGCGCTTTCGGGAAAGTCTGCGCCGAAGGATTGGGATTTAGCCGCGCCGGAATTGATTTTGACGGAAGCGGGCGGTCAATTTACTCGTTTTGACGGTTCTGCTTTGCAATATAACCGGGGAGATGTGAGTCAGTGGGGGGGATTGTTGGCGAGTAACGGTTGCTGTCACGCTGCTTTGTGCGGGCAAGCTGAGGCAATTTTAGCAGGGATAGATGGGAGTTTTAAATAAGTGCGATCGCCCGTAAAGATGGTAACGAATAACTGGTAGGGGCGACTTTTACCATAAATCTTGGCAATCGCTAACATTATACATCCACCCGCCCCTCGCACCTATGTATCAAAAATCCCGATCTTAATATTTCAGTATAATGACACTTGCTATTGAATTGTTTTTGTGTTAGATCATCCACCTCGCGCTGGCTCATCCGTAATATTACTTAATAAAATTCCCCATCTTTATCAAAACTTTAAATAAAAAGGTGTTTATAAAGAAAAGTTTATAGATATTCTCTTAAAAAACAGTTATGGTTACTACAACATTCAGAAAGAGTTTCCGATGCAAGTCGCGAAACCGGAAAATTATTGTCTTTTTTTAGCTATCAATAGGTGTATTATGCCAAATTTAAATACTCAAGTTTCAGGAAGTGCGATCGCATTTATCGATTCTCAAGTTGAAGATTATCAAAGTTTGATTGCCGGGGTAACACCGGGTACGGAAGTAGTGGTTTTGGATGGGAATCGGGATGCGATCGAGCAAATTACTCAAATTTTAGCTCTTCGTACCAATATTGACAGCATTCACATTGTTTCTCACGGTGCTCCGGGTAGCTTGCAACTCGGTAATGGCTGCTTGAGTGCAGATAATGTGGAAACTTATTCCGAGAAATTGCAGCAGTGGCGGAGTGCTTTAAATCTGGGTGCGGACATTCTGATTTACGGTTGTAATGTCGCATCATCACCTCGCGCTTACCCGAAAGTCCGCCAGGGAATGAATTCCCTGGCTCAAAGCTCAAGTCGGTTGAAACCGACTGGTAACAACCTCAATAAACAGTCCTCTTCAGAGGACTTTCGCTATGAGACGGGGGTTTCAACCCCCGGCGGTATCGGGGAACAAGCGAGAGATTTAGATGTAGATTTAGATATAGATGGTTTCACCTTCATCCAACGAATTGCCCAACTCACAAATACAAACGTTGCTGCTTCCCAAAACCTCACCGGAAGTGTAGCAAAGGGTGGGGACTGGGAACTGGAAGTGAGAACCGGGAAAATAGAAACGCCGCTCGTATTTGCACCCGAAGTGTTAGCGGGTTACGAGTATGTTTTGAATTTTGGTGCGGAGACTAATTTTGGCGCGGGGGGGCAACCGCAATTCGTCGGCGTAGGAGACTTCAACGGCGACACCAAGCCTGACTTAGCCGTGCCGAATCGTGTCGCTAACGTTTCTATCCTATTAGGGACAGGTACAGGCAGCTTTAGTGCTCCCACTAATTTTCCTGTGGGACAATATGCCTTTGCTGTCACGGTGGCAGACTTTAATGGAGACACCAAGCTTGACCTAGCCGTTGCCAACTCGGGGAGTAATAACGTCTCAATTTTGTTAGGAACAGGGACAGGGAGTTTTGATACAGCTACCAACTTTAACGTCGGGTCGAGTCCTTGGTCAGTTACGTCCGGCGACTTCAATGGAGATGGCAATATTGACCTAGCCACAGCCAATATTGACTCAAACGATGTCTCTATTCTATTAGGGACAGGTACAGGCAGCTTTAGTGCTCCCACGAACTTTATCGTCGGGACAAAACCCCAATCTGTAGCTGTAGGCGACTTTAACAAAGACGGGAAACTTGACCTAGCTACGGCGAACTTTACCTCAAACAATGTCTCGATTCTATTGGGCACAGGCACAGGCAGCTTTGGCACTGCCACTGGTTTTAGTGTGGGGACAAACCCCTATTCTGTTGCTGTGCAAGATTTTAATGGGGATGCCAACCCTGACATAGCCACAGCCAACGAAGACTCTAATAATGTATCCGTACTGTTAGGGAATGGCACAGGCGGCTTTGGGGCTACCACTAACTTTCCTGTGGGGACAGGGCCTCGTTCCGTGACTGTAGGTGACTTTAACGCAGACGGCAAAATTGACTTAGCTACAGCGAACAGTGTTAGCAGCTCGACCCCTGTGGCTAATAACCTCTCGGTTCTGTTGGGGACAGGCACTGGTACTTTTAGCCCTGCCACCAACTATAGCTTGGGGTCAAACCCCTGGACTGTCACTGCGGCAGACTTGAATGCGGATGGGACTCTTGACCTAGCCACGTCAAACTATTGGACTAACAACGTTTCGGTGGTGCTAAATGTACCCACTACAGTTAATTTCGGTTCAGCAACATACAGCGGTACAGAAGGAACAACAGACACCGCAGTTAATATTCCCGTCACCCTCAGCGGCGGCACTCCTTTGAGCGATGTAACTGTGCCAATTGCGATCGACCCCAGCAGCAGTGCCACCCAAAATTCAGACTACACCATTTCCCCTACAACTGTTATATTCCCCGCCGGCACTACTACTCTCACTCAGAATGTTGCAGTTACTATCAAACCTGACAATCTCCCTGAGAACGCCGAAACCGCAATCCTCAACTTGGGCACAATCACCGGTGGTGTTGCCGGTACAGCCAAACAAACAACACTAACTATTGCTGCTAACGGTACTGTTTCTTATGCCATTGCCGCTGGTACTGCCAGCATTCCTGAAGGCAATAGCGGCACAAAACCTCTGACTTTCACTGCGACTCGCAGCGGCGATACTGGCGGGGCAAGTAGCGTCAATTATGCGATCGCCGGAACAGCTACAAACGTCAGCGATTACAACAACATCGGCGGCACTTCAGGGGCAACTGCTGTTACGGGCACAATTAATTTTGCCGCCGATGAAACATCCAAAACCATTACTCTGGATGTATTAGGCGACACCCTAGTTGAACCCGACGAAACCATAGCCGTCACCCTTTCCAATCCCACCAGCCCAGGCGTAACACCGACAATTACCTCTGCTACCGCTACCACAACTATTACTAATGATGACACGGCTGGCTTTACTGTTAACCCAATATCGGGATTAACTACAAGTGAAGCTGGTGGCAAGGCAGAATTTACAGTCAAACTCAACGCTCAACCTACTGCTGATGTTACCATCGGTTTGAGGAGTGACAATGTTGAAGAAGGAACAGTTTCAACTAATAGCTTAACTTTCACTCCTGCTAACTACAATCAACCGCAAACAATAACAGTGAGTGGTGTTGACGATTTGGTAACTGTAGTTGATGGCCCTCAACCTTACAAAATTGTCACGGCTGCTGCTGTGAGTACCGATGTTAATTACAACAACCTCGATCCTGAAGATGTCACCGTCACCAACAGTGACAATGAAACTCCGGGAATTACGGTCAATCCGACGGCGGGATTAACTACTGGTGAAGATGGCACTAAGGCTAACTTTACTGTGGTTCTGAATACTAAACCAACTGCTAATGTGACTATCGGTTTGAACAGTTCCAATGTTGCGGAAGGAACAGTTTCGACTCCGAGTTTGACTTTCACTCCTGCTAACTGGGATACACCGCAACCGGTGACAGTAACTGGGGTTAACGATAGCATTGTGGACGGCAATATTGACTACAAAATTGTCACAGGGCTTGCTGTTAGCGACGATCCGGATTATAAGCTAGATGCAGCGGATGTTAGCCTTAGCAATCAGGACAATGATACGGCTGGTATTTCTATTACTCCTACGGAAACAACTGCTACAGAAGGCGGTGCAAACGGTACTTATAGTGCGGTGTTGAAATCGCAGCCGATCGCACCTGTAACTCTCACTCTCACAACAGGTGAGCAGATAGAGGCGATCGCGCCTATCACTTTCACTGCGGATAATTGGCAGACGGCTCAAACCGTTACGGTAAAAGCTGTTGATGATACGGTTGTGGAAGGTACACACAGCGGTAATATTACTCACAGTGTGAGTAGCAGTGATGCTAAGTATAACGGGATTGCGGTTGCTGGGGTGGTTGTGGCGATCGCTGATAACGATTTAGCGCCACCGCCGCCAACTGGTACGACAACGCCGCCAACTGGTACGACAACGCCGCCAACTGGTACGACAACGCCGCCAACTGGTACGACAACGCCGCCAACTGACACGACAACGCCGCCAACTGACACGACAACGCCGCCAACTGGTACGGCAACGCCGCCAACTGGTACGACAACGCCGCCAACTGGTACGACAACGCCGCCAACTGGTACGGCAACGCCGCCAACTGGTACGGCAACGCCGCCAACTGGTACGACAACGCCGCCAACTGGTACGGCAACGCCGCCAACTGGTACGGCAACGCCGCCAACTGGTACGGCAACGCCGCCAACTGGTACGACAACGCCACCAACTGGTACGACAACGCCGCCAACTGGTACGACAACGCCGCCAACTGGTACGACAACGCCGCCAACTGACACGACAACGCCGACACCAACGTCTGTATCTGCTGGGATTACCGTCTCCCCCACCAACGGATTAATCACCACTAAAACAGGTGCAAAAGCCAAATTTACCGTAACACTTAATAGCCCGCCGACGGCTCCTGTTACGATCGGTTTGAACGTTTCTCCTCAAAATCCAACAGAAGGTAGTCTCTCCACTCCCGCAGTTACCTTTACACCTGAGAACTGGAATATACCCCAGGAGGTAACGGTAAAAGGAGAGGGTGGTACTCTCTCTGCTGCTGCTAACCGACCTTACACGATCGTTACCGCCCCTGCCATCAGCACTGACAGCAAATACTCCGGTTTAGATGCCTCTGATGTCAGTCTTACCAATATGTTCGTTTATTCCGGCAATCAATATTCTCCTCAGATTGTCGTTGGGTCAACAAACGGGTTGATTACAACAGAAGCCGGTGGCACTGCTAATTTCAGTGTTGTGTTGACTCGGCAACCTATTGCTGATGTTGTCATCCCAGTCAGCAGTGACAACCCAGCAGAAGGAACTGTTTCTGTATCGATGCTGAAGTTCACTCCTGATAATTGGGATACAGCTCAGATTGTCACAATCAAGGGCGTTAACGATAATCAATCTGATGGCGATCGTCCCTACAAAATTATTCTCGATCGGGTTATAACCAACGAGCCTGCTGGAACAACTTCTTCTTCAAGTCCCGGGTACTCAGGTTTCGATCCTCAAGATGTCAGCGTGACTAATCTCGAACGCAGTTACACTTTCAACAAAATCAATACGGAAATCTCGAATGATTTCAATGGCGGAGCCATTAGCGGTTGGGGAGACTACAGCGGTGATGGGAAACTGGATTTTATCGCTTCGGGCGGTCTTAAGCCACTTACCAGATTCGGTAGCGCCGATAACTTCACAGGCACTTGGCTGTACCAGAACACAGGCAGTACCTTTAGCGCTGAAAGCGGCGTCCCAAGTTGGGAGTTAGCTTCTGCCGCATCTTGGGGAGATTACGATAATGACGGTAAGCTAAATTGGGCCTTACAAACAGTAGGAAATGGCAGAATTCAGACGCCAAGCTTTCTCAAAATCTACGGCAACTATGCCTTCAAGTCGCAACAGAGAAGTTCCGCTGATAGTTCGCAAGTATGGGGAGACTATAACAATGACGGAAAACTGGATCTGCTGAATGCCACCCAGCAAAGTATCTTCGACTCAGACACTGGGTTGAGCCAGCAAAACGTCAGCGTACTTTACCGGAATAGTGGCAGCATTTTTACGCCAGACTTTAGCGCCGAACTTCCGGGCGTTACCGACGGTTCTGCTGCGTGGGGAGACTATAACAAGGACGGCAAACTCGATATCCTGCTAACGGGCGATAGTCTTTCAGGCAAAATAACCAAGGTGTTTGGCAATACTGGCAGTGGGTTTAGCGACGAAGCTTTCGCTTTGCCGGGTGTTTCTGATGGTTCTGCAGCTTGGGGAGACTATGACAATGATGGCGATTTGGATATCTTGCTTGCGGGCGATACAGGTTCGGGCAAAATAGCCAAAGTTTACCGCAACACTGGCAGTGGCTTTAACGAAGACACGACTGCCGTCTTGCCCGGTGGCAGTTTTGCAGCTTGGGGAGACTACGACAACGACGGCAAATTGGATATCTTGCTCGACAGCAAAGTTTACCGCAACACTGGCAGCGGCTTTAGCGAAGATATCAGTGCTGGACTGATTGGTGACGGTTCTGGAGCTTGGGGAGACTACGACAGTGACGGCAAATTGGATATTTTGCTGTACAACCAAGTGTACCGCAGCAATACTGCGATCGCGAATACTCCTCCCGCTGCACCCACAGGGCTGTCGGCTTTACCTTCTGGCCGAGAAGTTACCTTCAAATGGAACAAAGCAACTGATGCTCAAACTCCTGCTGATGGTTTAAGCTACAACCTGCGAGTTGGCACGACGCCAGGGGGCAGCGACATTCTCGCCCCGATGTCTCTCAATGACGGAACTCGGCAAGTTGTAGGGTTAGGCAATGCCAACCAAAACACTGAGTGGCAACTCAAAGACTTGTCTCCAGATAAGACATATTACTGGAGCGTACAGGCGATCGACACTGCTTGGGCAGGTTCGCCCTTTGCTTCAGAAGGAAGTTTTACCACAGTCGCCAACCGCCCGCCGGTGTTGACTAATCCCATATTGAGTCAAGGTCGTAACAAATTCCGCAGCGACTTGAATTTGACTCTTGCTCCCGACACCTTTACCGATCCCGATCCAGGTGACAAGCTCACTTACTTCTACTCAATAATTCCAGAGCCCGAACCCAATGTCGGCCCCTTAATACCAAACCCTCTCGATTGGCTGACCTTCAACTCCAATACCGGCACTTTCATTCCACCCAATTGGCTTAAGTTCGACCCAAATACGCTGACCTTTAGCGTGGATTTGAATGCTGGGAATGTCCCCTCACTATTCTATTTGCCAATTAAGGTGACAGCAACGGACAATGCTGGTGCCACTGCCACCGACTTCTTCCATCTGTACCGCAATGGCATTTCTGGCATCGCAATTGACGGTTATATCTCCGGTGCAACTCTCTTCTTAGACGCTAACAAAAACGGCATACTCGATGCCAACGAACCATCCACCATCACTAACAGCAATGGTGAATTTAATCTCAACATCCCCTTCGAGACATTCGACACCAACAAAAACGGAGAAATCGACCCATCAGAAGGCAATTTAGTAGCCACAGGAGGCACTGACACCGCCACCGGATTACCCCTAGAAACACCACTCACCGCACCACCAGATTCTAGTGTAGTCACCCTCCTAACCACCTTAGTCGCCGACTTAACTGACAAAGGAATTGCACTAGAAGAAGCCCAATCTTTAGTCAAAGCAGCCCTTTCTCTCCCCGCTGAAGTTGACCTAACTAGCTTCGATCCAATAGAAGCTACCAACAACAACCAACCGGGCGGAGTCCAAGTCTTAGCCGCAATGGTGAAAGTCCAAAACTTCATCACTCAAACCAGCGGTTTGATTGACGGTGCTTCCAGTGCAGTCAATACCGATATTGTCAAAGCTGTTGTCAGTTCAATTACCAATCAAATTCAATCCGGTACAGTCTTAAACCTCAGCAATGCCGCAGCTTTAGAACCAATCATTCAGCAAGCAGCCACTAAAATCCAGCAAATAGACCCCAGTTTCAACACTCAACAAGTCAGCCAAATTACATCGCAAGCAGCCACAGTAATGGCAACAGCCAATCAGCGCATTGATAGCGCTGTCTCCAACCCAACAGCAACATCAATTCCTGAATCACTTGCCCGCCTCCAACAAGTAGCCTTGGGCCCAACAACTCAAGACTTCAAAGAAGTTGGCACAGGAAATAAACCTATTTCCCAGGTAGTTGCTGACAATACTGGTACTGCTTTAGATAGCAGAATTGAAGCTGTAATATTACCTGCTGGGATTGCAACTCCTGTTGTCAGTGGCGATGCAGATTTGGGCAGCAATTCCCCGAATGCAATTATCGGTACGAATGGCGACGATATCCTGACTGGGAACAGCGGGAATGATGTTTTGATGGGCATGAGGGGCAATGATTCCCTCGACGGAAGTCTGGGGAATGACTCTGTTTTCGGCGGCAAAGGTAGCGATACAATCCTGGGAAGTAGCGGTGATGATGCCTTGTTTGGCAACCGCGGTGCTGACATTTTGAATGGCGATGATGGCAATGATATGCTTTACGGAGGTAAGGGCGATGATTTGCTGAATGGCGGTTTGGGAATTGATACTTTGATAGGAGGAATGGGAGTAGATAAGTTCCTACTCTCTACCAATTCCGGTACTGATACGATTACTGACTTTGAAATCGGCAAAGACTTGCTAGTATTGGGTAACGGGTTGACTTTCTCGCAATTGACAATTGCTCAAGATAGCGGTGCAACTTTAATCAGGTTTGCACAAACAGGGGAGATTTTAGCTTCTCTGGGCGGAGTTTCTGCTAGCAGTATCGGTGCAGCTAATTTCGGATTGCTTTGAGTTACCCGAAATTAGGAGACGGCAGTGCCGTTTCCCTACAATTAATCGGTAATCGATGTTTTTGGGGTAGGGACACGGCACTGCCGTGTCCTCTGTTGCCGTGTTATTAATGGTTGTATCAGATTGGGATATGAGGGCAATTTCATCATCCAATTCGGTTGATTTTACCCGTTACCCGAAATTAGGAGACGGCAGTGCCGTTTCCCTACAATTAATCGGTAATCGATGTTTTTGGGGTAGGGACACGGCATTGCCGCGTCCTCTGTTCCCGTGTTATTAATAGTTGTATCCTAACATTTCACATCAGCAGCGCTGATATCGCATTCCCGGCAACTGCGAAACTAATCCCAACAATTCCAACTGCAAAAGTATACTAGAAACTGTTCCCGCTTCTAATCCCGACGCTTGCACAATTGTATCAAAAGAACTCGGCCCAGATTCGATCGCACTTAACACCTTAGCCAATTCCGGCTCCAACGGCGGCCCTTGCTTTTCAACCGTCGGATTTAGTGGAAACAGCGACAACTGCTCGGCTCTATCCAATTTTGGCATAGCTCCGAGCATTTCCAACAACCTGTCTTCGCTTAAGAGTCGATCGCTACTCGGCAGAATCGGATGAGCACCTTTACTCAGCAACTCCAAACACCCAAACGAACGCTCATCATCCAATCTTGCCGTCAAAACATACACATCCCGACAAAAATCATTCGCTTGATAAGCAGTAATTAACGCGCCCGATTTGTGCGGAGCTTCTATCACGATTGTAGCGCGGCTCAAGCCAGCAATTATGCGATTTCGGCGGGGAAAATTAGTTTTATTTGGTTGAGTGCCCGCCGGATATTCGCTAATTGCCAATCCCTGCTGCAAAATGCGATCGCACAACCTCTCATTTGGCTTAGGATAAACGATATCGACCCCAGTTCCAAATACAGCCAAAGTCCTGCCTCCCGCCTCCAAACAGCTTGTATGAGCCTCTGTATCAATTCCAGCCGCCAATCCCGAAACAACAGTAAAACCGCTTTTAGCCAAAGCCGTACTAATTTTGCGAGTCCACCTTCTGCCGTATTCCGAAGGGCTGCGAGTGCCAACAATTGCCACCGTCGGCGTAATTCCTTGATTCTCTTTTACATCGACTAAACCGCGATAGTACAGCACCGGTGGCGGATTGGGAATTTCCAATAATAAGCGGGGATAATCTGGATCTGCGCGCGTCCAGAAACATGGATTTTTTATAAGATGTTTTTCGAGAAATTCTTCGGGATTGAGTTTAGCTCTTTCTTGCAAAATTGTTTCAATTATCTGCTTGCCAAACCCTTCAACTCGCATTAAATCTACTGGTTTGGCCGTCCAAGCTTCTGCCAAACTATTGAAATTTTGGTGCAATCTTTGCAACAAAATCGGCCCGATACCGTTAATCTGCGACCATGCTAACCAGTAAGCGCGTTCTTCTACCAACGAGTTACCCTCAACTTATCTGAGAATAATTTTATCATTTTCGGTTGAATATAGTAGGGAAACGGCACTGCCGTGTCCTGTATTTCTTGGGTAGGGAAACGGCACTGCCGTGTCCTGTATTTCTTGGGTAGGGAAACGGCACTGCCGTGTCCTGTATTTCTTGGGTA
>NZ_JAUBPE010000100.1:0-236 GCF_036700565.1 Microcoleus pseudofavosus SVA1_A4 | reverse complement strand
GGGAAACGGCACTGCCGTGTCCTGTATTTACACAGATTTAAAACTGCTATATAGATTTTTTTAAACGAACCGCGAAGGCGCGAAGAACGCGAAAGGAATTAAGAGAGAGGTTGACAATTACTGGCTAAGTTTTCCAATCAACGAAACGGGCATAAATATAAGGTAAGGATTCAGGTCAAAAAAACTTCAGTGGCGGCATCTGGTAAAATAAACGAATGAAAAAGCCCGCAGCCACC
>NZ_JAUBPE010000099.1:0-21909 GCF_036700565.1 Microcoleus pseudofavosus SVA1_A4 | reverse complement strand
AATTAAGTTGATAATGCGCCAAGGATATGGCTTTTCTAATTTTAATAATTTCAGGAATCGCGTATTAGCTTGCTTCTCTGATTAGATAAAATTATAACCACAAGTTCAGGAGAGCCCCCTCACCCAACCCATCCCCGTTCAACTCCCGCTGCCAGAAACCATAGAAGAAAGCTATTTAGAAATTAGAGAAATGCCTAGCGATCGAGTTATCACCGTTATTGAAGTTCTTTCCCCCAAGAATAAAACCGCAGGAGAAGGACGAAATGCTTATGAAACTAAACGGCAGCAAGTGTTGGGAAGTCGCACCAACTTAGTCGAAATTGACCTGCTCAGAAGCGGCAAACCCATGCCGATTTTAGGAGTCACGCAGCGCACCGATTATCGGATTTTAGTCAGTCGCGGTTCTCAACTTCCTCAAGCTGAATTGTATGCCTTTAGCGTGCGAGACCAGATTCCTTGCTTGCGAGTACCTTTGCAACCGTCCGATGCAGAACCGGAACTCGATTTACAGGCTATATTAATGAGTGTTTACAATCAAGCTAGATTTGATTTAGCGATTGATTACTGTCAAGAACCCCGCCCGCCTTTGAAAGCAGCAGATAGGGAGTGGGCAGATAATTTGTTGCGGCAGCGGGGAGTGCGATCGTAATTAATGGGAAAGGGGAAGGAAAAAGCAGGAATAATATTATGTCCGCAAAATGTGTTTGTAGTGAGGAATGCAAGTCCTCACTACAAACACATTTTTCAGAAGGGAATTTCGATCGCAAATTCCGTACCTTCTCCTACGGCGGAACGGCAGCTCAAGGCTCCGGCGTGTTTTTCCGCGACAATTCGGTAACTGATGGCTAACCCCAAACCAGTGCCTTTTCCCATCGGTTTTGTCGTGAAAAACGGGTCAAACAATCGGCTCCGCACATCTTCTGTCATGCCGATCGCATTATCGGCAATGCGGATGCAAATACTATTTTCGTTCAGGGCTTCTGTGCGAATGCTAATAGTTGGTTTCCAGTCGCCGCCGCCGGCAGAGGATCGCCTTTTTTGGTTGCAAGCATCTTCCAAGGCGTCAATACTGTTGCTAAGCAGATTCATAAATACCTGATTTAGCTGACCTGCATAACATTCTATTAAGGGGAGTTGACCGTAATCTTTGATTACTTTTATTTCGGGATAGTCGCCTCTGGCTCGCAGTTTGTTGTGCAAAATTAGGAGCGTATTGTCTATGCCTTCGTGAAGGTTAGTAGGCTTTTTAACCGAGTCGTCTAAACGCGAGAAATTTCGCAAGCTCAGAACTATTTCGCGAATGCGATCTGCTCCCATTTTCATCGAAGATAATATTTTTACCAAATCTTCTCTCAGAAATTCTAAATCGATATTTTCAATACATGATTGAATTTCTACCGTTGGCTGAGGATAGTATTTTTGGTAAAGTTCCACAAGCTGTAACAAGTCTCTGATATATTGGCTGGCGTAGGAAATATTTCCGTAGATAAAACTGACAGGGTTGTTGATTTCGTGAGCTACTCCAGCTACCATTTGACCGAGGCTTGACATTTTTTCGGTATGAATTAGGTGAGCTTGAGTTTCTCGGAGTTCTTTGAGAGCGATTTCGAGCTGCTGGGATCTGTTGTTGGCGATCGCCTCGGAGAGCCGCAAAGCATCCTCCGCTGCTTTGCGCTCTGTCATGTCAAAAATCGCACCGTTGAGGGATAAAACTTGACCTGCTGCGTTGAAAATGGCTTGACCTTTCTCTGCAACCCACCGCACATTTCCGTCGCAGTGAATCAGGCGATATTCGAGCGTGTAAGGTTGTTTTGTCTTAATAGCCCGATCGATAATTTTATCGCTATGCTGGGCGTCATCGGGATGAACTATACTCGGAAAAGCCTGCACCGGTTTTTGCATAAAGTTAGCTGCGGGATAGCCGGAAATAGCTTCTATGCCGCTGCTGATAAAAGTTAAGCTCGATCGCCCAGCAGCGCTGCAACGGTAAACCGCACCGGGAATGCTAGAAACTAAGGACCTAAATTCTTCTTCCCTTTCCCGCAAAGCTGCCTCAATCCGCTTGCGCTCGCTAATGTCGCGAGCAAACGCGCACTGATATTCTTTGCCGTTAAATTCCAAATGGTCGATCGTAATTTCCACCGGAAAAATTCGACCGTACTTAGTGAGGTGGTGAACTTCAATATTAACCGAACCGCAGCGTTTTAAGACTTTCCAGTGCAAACTCCAAGCAGTTTCGGGAAAATCTGGATTGATGTCGTGCACGGTAAGATCGAGCAATTCTTCCGCAGAATATCCCAATGAACTGCAAGCCGCGTCGTTGACGTAAAAAAATTTACCGTCCGACCCGATCCAGAATACCGCATCTGCCGATCGGTCGATCGCAAATTGAGTCAGTTGCAACTTTTCTTCAACCCGCTGGCGATCGGCAATTTCTTTTTCTAACTGTCCTTCCAGCGAATTGAGAGCTAAAGTGCGAGCGACAATAGTGTCTGCATCGGAAAGCTCGATCGATTGTTTTGCCAATTCTCCTGTCTGGGTATCATGCTTTTCCTGATTTTCTTCTACCTGTTTTAACGGCAGTGGTGGAAGATTTTCTCTTTGATTTAAACCAGACTCGGCCAGTGCTTTCGGCATGAGTGCGAGGGCGACTGCGGCTAAAAGCAAAGAAATCAAAGCACTTGCAGCTTTGAGAGTTACCGACAGCCAATAAATGGAATGCCAAAGCGTCCAAACTTCCGTCAATTTAGCAGCGCCGCAGGCAAAAAAAACAACGGCAAACAGCCGGAAAATCTTGCTGTGAGAACTTTGGCGGGTCAAATAAACTAAAAATAGCGCCAGAGAGCAATACGCCAGTGCCGTCAGCGAGTCAAAAACAGCGTACAGTCGCAACTCCGGCAGCGCGTCGCAGCCGACTGGGGAAGATACAGCAAGTGTTGAAAAAAAAATTGTTAATTGTTCTTGCATAAAGCTCAAGAAAAAAGTTATCTGTACCAATGCAAATCCGATCAAATATAATTATTTGATTTCTGCTAGTGAAATATTTACATAATTATATACTTTTTTCATTTTTTATGAAACAGCTATTTTTTCAGGGAATGTCAAAACAGTCTAGGTTGGGCCCTGGGAGCAAAGCTTTCGGCAAGTATGAGCGATTGCGATCGATCGTCGCGGCTCGCAACGCTGACGTTCCTCACAGTGACGGAATACATAAATTCGCCTACTTATGGCTTCAGAAACATTTAAATTTTTAACGATCGCTATTAAGTTTTCTTTGAGATTACTTAAGCTGTGAGCCTGGGGTCTTAAACCCCAGGCTCACTGATGGACTAACGGGATTTTAAGGCAGAGAAAATCTCAATTTTTGCGCTGGAAATCCACAATTAAGCACCGCCCAGCACCCAATGCACCAAAGTCCGAACTCCAAAACCGGTAGCCCCAGGGCCGTTGTAGCCGTTTTCTTTGTCAGTCCAAACCGTGCCGGCAATATCTAAATGCGCCCAAGCAGTATCCTTCACAAACTGCTTCAAAAATAGCGCCGCCGTAATCGAACCGCCGGGACGCGGCCCAGTGTTTTTCATGTCGGCGTGCAATGCTTTCAAGCCCTCAAAATATTTCTCTTCCATCGGCATTCGCCAAAACTTTTCGCCTGCCAATTCTGAGGCGGCGACTATTTCGGCGGCGACGCTATCTTGAGGACTCCACAAACCCGCGATATCTTCGCCCAAAGCAATTACGCAGGCGCCCGTCAGAGTTGCTAAATCGACAATTGCGTCAACTCCCAATTTATCAGCAAATACCAAAGCGTCAGCCAGGGTTAAACGACCTTCTGCGTCGGTATTGTTGACTTCAATTGTTTTGCCGTTGGAAGCTGTAAGGATGTCTCCGGGGCGCATGGCGCGGCCGCTGATCATGTTTTCGGTGACGGCGCTGATAAAGTGAACTTCCACATCGGGTTTGATGTGTCCGATCGCCTTTGCCGCTCCGAAAGTAGCCGCAGCGCCGCCCATATCTACTTTCATCATTTCAATGCCGCTGCCGGCTCCTTTGATGTTCAAACCGCCGGAATCAAAGGTCAATCCTTTGCCCACAATTGCTATTTTGCGGCGCGGTGTGCCTTCGGGTTTGTAAGTCAAATGGATGAATTTCGGCGGCAAGTCGGATGCTCTGGCAACGCCGAGAAAGGCTCCCATGCCGAGTTTTTCGCAGTCTTCCCGCTCCAATATTTCTAATTCTAAACCGCATTCGGCAGCAAGACTTTGAGCGGTTTCGGCCATTGTAATCGGGGTAACAAAATTGGCCGGCGCTGCGACTAATTCCCGTGCTAAAATGACTCCAGCGGTGATTTGGCGGGCGCGGGCGATCGCACTTTCGGTACCGGCAAAACCGAGCAAATGAATTTGTTCGAGTTGGGGGCTTTTGTCGTCAGGTTCCGATTTGAAACGGTTGTCTTGATTCAAGGAGAGTTCTACACCTTCGGCGATCGCGCTGGCTGTAACATCCGGCGCGCTTTTCCATACAGGAAAGCTAATTCCGAGGGTTTTGCATTTCTCCTTTTTGGCTAACTTGGCGCAAACGCCCGCAGCTTGCCGCACGGTGTCTAATTTTAAGTCCTCTGTTTTGCCCAAACCGACGATCGCAATTTTGCGGATGGGATTATTGCCGCCGACGCGGGCGATCGCGCTCGTGCCCGCTTTGCCCTTAAAATCTACTTCCAGTAGCAGCTCTTTCAAAGTGCCTGCAAGCTTTTCATCTAATTGTGCCAGCTCGTCGCCCAGTTCCAGGGCGTCCTCAAATAGACCAATTGCCAGGGCGTCTCCCGTCCAAACAGAGCCGGGTTTATCGGTAACTAGAAATTCCATGTTTTGATTTACACTTTAGATTTTAGATTTTTGATTGTACTTTGTAGTTGGTGCTTTGTCGTTTTTCCTTTGTGCGGGTAAATAGATCGATCGCACAAATTCTCCGCTCGACATCGAAATAAATTCTGGTACTATATCAGCCAAGTCCGCCTGCGATCGGATCTCGCACCAATCTCAATAATCTGTTTGGGGGCCGGCTGAAAGAGCCCGCCCCACTCTTAACTTTTATTTCTCGTTGAACAGGTATCCTGCCTGTTATGGCGTGCAACACGCATCCTGCCTGTTATGGCTCTTGACAAACGATCGGTTCTTTATTCTTATTCTCTTAAATTTTCCCATGCTAAAACGACGCCGGGCCCGAGTTTCTGTTTTAATCAGCGTTTCAGTTTGCGTTATTGCGATCGCCTCTTTGCTTGCTGCGACGAAATGGATGGGTTTGAACTTGTTCCAAAAGGCTCAGCGGCCTCTGGATGCAGCGAATTCCGAATCGTCCGTCAAGATGCTGGTATCGCTGTCACCGAGCGAGCGAGAGGCGAAATTAGTTGAACTCGCAGCCAGTCAGCCTGCAAGTACGAACCCGCAGCAGCAAATCTCCCCTCAAAGCCGGGCCCGTTACCTGCTGGCCAGCGATTTAATCCAGCAAGGAAATGCCGCCAAAGCATTAACATTATTGGACAAATTAGAGCAAGAATATCCGGTTTTAGCTGCTCGCATTGCCGCTCAAAGGGCGGAAGCTTACCAATTGACCGGCGACAAAGGCAAAGCCCAAAAAGCTTGGCAGGAAGTGCTAAAAAACTATCCGAACGACCCGGTAGCAGCCGAAGCTTTATATGTTTTAGGCAAGTCCAAACCGGAATATTGGCAACAGGCAATTACTGAATTTCCCGCTCATCCCCGCAGCGTAGAAATTGCCCTCACTAAGTTAAAAGAAAATCCCAATCAGCCGGAGTTGATGCTGATAGTAGCAAAACACGGTCATTATGTCAAAGATTACGGTACAATTTTGGAACAACTGGTGCAGCGAAACAGCAGCGCTTTGAAACCGGAAGATTGGGAAGAAATTGCTTTTGGCTATTGGGAAAAACAGGATTACGGCAAAGGAGCTATTGCTTACGGGAAAGCTCCCCGCACCGCCAAAAATCTTTACCGAAAAGCTCGCGGTTTATGGCTCGACGGAAAAATCCCGGAATCGAGAATTGCCTATCAAGAATTAGGGCGCGAGTTTCCCGATTCCGAAGATACTGGTTTGGGTTTAATTCGGCTGTCGCGGCTGAGCGAACCGAAAGAAGCGATCGTTTTGCTCGATCGAGTTATTAGCAAATTCCCCAATTATGCCCCCGAAGCTTTGTTAGATAAATCCCAACTTCTCGACAAAGCACGCAGCGGTCAATCCGCCTCAGATACCCGGAAGTTGCTCTTGACAAAATACAATAATTCTGATAAAGCAGGCGAACTGCGGTGGACGATCGCCCAGCAGTATGCCAAAGGCGGAGATTTAAAATCAGCTTGGCAGTGGGCGAGAGAATTAACCACCAACAATCCCGACAGCGAACAAGCTCCAGAAGCAGCATTTTGGGTCGGAAAATGGGCACAGCAACTCGGCCGCCAACAAGACGCCAAGACTGCATTTGAGTACACTATCTTACGCTATCCAGAATCATATTTTGCGTGGCGATCGGCTGTACTTCTCGGCTGGCCCGTAGGCGACTTTACAACAGTCCGAGATTTGTCTCCCAATGTAGTGCGGCCCCCTCAGCGCCCCGAACCAACCGCCGGTTCTCCTGCGTTGAAAGAACTCTACCAATTAGGTCAAGATAGAGATGCTTGGACGCTGTGGCAAATAGAATTTATCGACCGCGTAGAACCAAGTATTGCCGAACAGTTTACCGACGGTTTAATGCGAGTTGGAGTCGGAGACAATTTAGATGGTTTGTGGATGGTTGGGAGTTTGCGGCAGCGCGAACAACCAGATGATAGAACCGACTACCTGGCTCTCAGACAGCAGCCGGCTTATTGGCAAGCACTTTATCCTTTTCCTTACTTAGAAACCATAGTCAAATGGTCGCAAGAACGCCAAATAAATCCAGTATTAGTCACAGCATTAATCCGGCAAGAATCGCGGTTTATGCCCCAGATTAAATCAGCAGTTGGCGCGACAGGTTTAATGCAAGTAATGCCGGAAACAGCAGCTTGGGTTGCTGAGAAAATGGGCATCAAAAAGTATTCGTTGGAGAATGTGGACGACAATGTTAAACTCGGTACGTGGTATTTGGATCACACTCACGACGAGTACAAGAATAACTCGATGTTAGCTGTGGCGAGTTACAATGCGGGGCCGAATGCAGTAGCAGATTGGTTGAAGAGGTTTGATTTTAGTGACCCGGATGCTTTTGCAGAAAAGATTCCGTTTCCTGAAACGAAAGGATACGTGAAATCGGTGTTTGAGAATTACTGGAATTATCTGCGGATTTACAATCCAGAAGTCAATCAGTTAATGACTGAGCATTATGCGGCTTCCCAGAAAAAAGCCAAGTGAATTATTCGCGGTGTGGGGGCGGGTTTATCTAAATTGTTGGCAATCGTTATATATTTTTGGTGGAACCCGCCCCTACAAAATATGGTTTCGTAGGGGCGGGTTCCACCAACCATAATCGCCCCAAACAAACAATCTCAAAAACCCGCCCCCACCAACAAACAATCATCAGTAATTGACCGGAGATGATATCAGCGGCATCCCAAAGAATCGCGAGTAGAAACCCCTGTTTGAGAATTAATCCCGCTTGCCTTTGTACACAATTCTTTAACTTGTGCGCCGTCCATAATTGCGTCGGTAAAATCAGCGCCGGTGATATCAACACCGTCAAAAGTAGAACGCAGCAAAATTGTTTCCGCTAAAATTGCATCGCTTAAATCGGCCTTAGTAAATTTAACTTGATCTATCATGGCATTAGTTAAATTTGCTCCGTGCAAATTCGCCTGAGTCATCACCGAAGCGCTCATAATTGCTCCCCGCAAATCGGCATTAGAAAAATTAGTCAAGTCCATATTAGCGTTAGAAAATTCAGCAGTCCGCAGCATTTGACCCGAAAAATCGCGTCTTGTTAGTTCGGCGTTGCTAAAGGACAGCGGAGGAGGGTAATATTTAGATTGAGCCTGGGCTGGCCGCGGCAGGATGAAGATAGTTAGGGCTAAGAGGAATGCTGCTAGTTGCCGGAGTTTCATAAGTCTGATATTCTCGCAAGGTGGGTATTTCGTAGTGTATCCCGAACTTTGGTCGATCGACTAAACAGGTACAATCTTAATTAATAGTGATGGAGATGAAAAAAAAGATATGCTAAGTTTTTTCTTAACTTGGATAGTAGCAGCGGTTTCGCTGGTCATTACCGCTAACATTGTACCAGGTATCGCGGTGGTGAGCTTTCCGGCGGCGATGCTGGCTGCTGTTGTTATCGGATTGGTCAACGCGGTTGTCAGACCGATTATTACATTGCTGACGCTGCCTTTGACCGTTATTACTTTAGGTTTGTTTTTATTCGTTGTGAATGCAATTTCGCTTTCCCTGGCTTCATGGTTGGCGGGTGCGTTCAGTATCGGCTTTGCGGTTAACGGTTTTTGGCCGGCTTTGTTGGGTTCCATTGTGTTGTCATTTGTTTCTGGGTTGATTGGTCGATTTGTGAATGCCAATACTTTGTCTCAGTAATACATTATCCCAGATACTCGATCGGGCAAACTGCAACCGCTACTGTTACAGCAGAACCCCCCCTAACCCCCCCTTGTAAAGGGGGGGGATTTTGACTGCGAAATATTTTTTTAGGGACTAAAAGCCTTTCACGGGCGGGCAGGATGCCCACCCCACAAGCAGATTCACTCTTCGCTTCACAGGCATCTTGCCTGTTCTTGAGAATGGTACAAGATATCAGTTCGATCGCACAAAGTGCCGCAGCTTCTGCTACACTAGGCGTCCCGACTTGTTTTGCTGCAATATTTGAAGGATTGGGGACTTCTACGGAACTTAAAATGTCAGCAGTAAAGGTTTTTAACGGCCAGTTTCGCGCTGCACAAAGTTCTAACAATCCGACTTCACCTGCTTTAGTGTCTATTGTAGCAATCCCTGCGATCGCACTTTCGGCTAAATGATAACCGCGGCATACTTGTTTAATCGCTGTTTCGATTAATTCTCGCCCTGTTCCGCGTTCACAACCTATCCCTATCCACAACACTCTCGGATGCCACTGAACTTTTGGCAAAGCAGATTCCGGCGAAAATCTTCTCTGCGTGAAACTAATCCAAATTCTGGCTTTGATAGTGGATAGATTTTCCCCCTCCCAATACAAAGAATGTTTTTCTGGCAAACTGTTTTGCCACAAAGTAGAACCAACTTCTTGAATTACCTCGACACCTTCCCCTCTAGCAATAGCCGCCGCCACTCCTGTCCAGTCACCTTCGCCCCGCCTCCAACTGCTGGGAATGTCTAGCATATCTAACGTAAATTCATCGCTCATTATTCAGTTATCTATTCTGTAGTTTCACTGCGACCGCAATCTTTAAAAAAATTAACACTTTGTTTGTGGAAAACTTTGGTATGATTATTGTAGCACAAACTACAAAAAGTCAAACATTTAAGATGGTAGAACTAAATCAGTTACTGTTAGAGCTTGAAAGCAACCTCAAATCGGAAGGAGTGAAAAAAGAATGGAAAGAGCGCCGCGAAAGTTGGGTTAGCGATGTGGCCGCATCAGTTAACCTGACATATCTAGCAAAATTGCTAGTTGAATTGGAATCTAACTTGCAGGGAAAATCGGTTGATATTCAGTGGCAAGAGCGCCGGGACAGTTGGGTAGCAAAATGTCTGGGAGCATCGATTGTTCAAGAAGTATCAAGTTTATTGCTGGAACTAGAAACCAATATAAATTCGGAAGCTGTGACCGATGAATGGCAGCAGAATCGCGATAATTGGGTACAGCAAATGCACAAGTTTAAGGAGTAGTTTCGACGAGTCAGAGCCTGTAGATATGCGTTTTCAGGCTCTAAAATTTCCTAATGACTGATGACTAATGACTAATGACTAATGACTAATGATTCATCTTTCTGCAAAACCCCATTCAGAAAAATATCTGCGAGTCCTTCAGCCATTTCCTGCATTTGCTGCCGAGAAGCATTCGGCTCCATAATCGTATTGTGACTGAAGCACGCGACTGCAAACATTCCCAAAAATACCTGAGCGACAATCTTCGGATTCATCTTTGGATCAACTTGTTTTTCCATCGCCGTTTCCAAAAACGCCTCAGCCACATTGCTCATTATAAAAAACCAACACTCTCAATCAATAAAATTTGTACAAAAATAGCACAAACTGCAAACAAGACAAAATTTAATATGGTAGAACTAAATCAATTACTGTTAGAGTTTGAAGCCCACCTCAACGGGGACGCAGTGACGGAAGAATGGAAAGAACCTCGCGACTTTTGGATGAGCGAGGTGTCAGCAGCAAGTGACGAAAAACAGCTAGCCAAATTGCTAGTTGAATTAGAATCAAATTTTCAGATGCAAGCGGTACAAAGTCAATGGAAAATGCTCCGACAAAGTTGGGTAGAAGAATGTCGCATAGCATCGACGCTTGAAGAAGTATCAACTCTATTGCTGGAACTTGAAAGCAATACAACTTGGGAAGTAATGACGGATGAATGGCAGGAAAATCGTGAGAATTGGGTACAGCAAATGTACGAATTTATAGAGTAATCCTTCACTTAATCCAAATCAACTTTCATCGTGAATGATGTCCCTCCTGTGCGGTTGATTGTGTCGCTTCCCTCAATTACTTTAAATCCCGATCGCTCGTACAAACTCAGGGCCCGATTGGAGCTTCTGACACTCAGGGATACCGATCGATAAGAGACTTGTGCTGCTGACAGCAAACGAGCCAGCAACTGCGTTCCTACACCCTGATTTGTATATTCTGGAAGAACGGCGATCGCCAATTCCGGGGTAGTATCGTCAACCCAGCCAAACCCCTTGTCATCCTCTGCAAACAAACGCAGCCAGGCGGCTCCTACTAGCTGGCTCCCGTTCAATTCCGATGCGAAGCCCAGATCGCTTGCACGTCCCCAATTCTTGACATATTTCGCAATTAAAGGATGATTGACAACCGCTTGCACCGTTGATTCGCCTTCTTCTGCCATGTGCGCTGCTTCATATAGCATTTGCCACAGAAAAGGCTCGTCTTCCTGCGTTAGCGGCCGAATAGAATAGTCCAAAACTTTGCCCATAACAACTTTTGCTTTTTGCCCTAATTATTCATCCTTGACTAAAACCCCATTCAGAAAAATATCTGCGAGTCCTTCGGCCATTTCCTGCATTTCCTGTGGAGAAGCATTGGGTTCCATAATCGTATTTTGACTGAAACCCGCGACGGCAAACATTCCCAAAAATACCTGAGCGACAATCTTCGGATTCATCTTCCGATACACTCCTTTTTCCATCGCCGTTTCAAAAAAAGCCTCAGCCACATCGCTCATTTTTCCGATGACTTCCAACTGAATTCGATCGCGCAAATCCGGGTGAAACTGCGCCTCCAAAAAACACACCCGCATCATGTCGCTATTCGCGCGGATATTCAGCATCCGCCGCCGCATCACCTGAGCCACTGCTTTGTAACTGCCCATTTCGCTCAATTCTGTCAGCAAATCTGTCAGTATTTCCACCCATCCTTCCGTCGCCACCTGAATCAAAATCGCTTTTTTATTATCAAAATGCCGAAATAGCGTACCCTCCGCCACCCCCGCCGCCGCTGCTAAATCGCGAGTTGTCGTGCCGTCGTATCCGCTGCGGGCAAACAACCGCTGAGCTGCTTGTAAAATCCGCTTCTTGGTTTCTGTTTCAGAAGGAGGAGACTGATTAAAAATTCGCATGGCTTTGCAATCGGTAATTGGCGACTTGGAACTGCGGATTCGGAACTGAAGGACTAAATTATGTTAACTTTTAAGTTGTGCGTGACTTTAATCTTAAACTGGAAGTGGCGCAACAGATCGCTTATGCCCCAAAAATCTTTATGCTTAAAAAGCATCTCTTGTTATTCGGTATAAACTTCTTGCCGTTTGACAATCTAAAATCTAAAATCTAAAATCGAATGACCCTTTTTGAGATTTGCTGTATCAGCCTAACATCTGCGGCGCAACAGATCGCTTATGCCTCCAAAAATCTTTATCCTGAGAAAAGAATCCCTGGCCGCCGAGCACAAACATTTTTTTGTTTGACAATCCAAAATCCCAAATCTAAAATCTAAAATCGAATGACCCCGCAGTTCCAAAAACCCGAATCGCCCGATCGCCAAACTCGATTCATCGCCTCCCTGCTCGCCGCTGTACTGCTGTGGTGGGGAATTTCCCCCGAAATCGCCCTCGCCCGCCCCAACCCCGCTAGCGGCTCCCAAGCAGTGTCTGTTCAACCGTCGCTCGATCGAGTAATCAAGCAAGTCACCGAATTTAAGCTCGACAACGGCATGACATTCATCGTGCTCGAAAGGCCCCGATCGCCCGTAGCATCGTTTCTGATTCACGCCGATGTCGGCGGCGCAAACGAACCCGACGGTCAAACAGGTGTCGCTCACTATCTCGAACATTTAGCCTTCAAAGGCACGCCAAAAATCGGCACTACCGACTACAAAGCCGAAAAGCCGCTGCTAGAAAAACAAGACCAACTCTTCGAGCAAATGCAAGCAGCCAAGGCCAGCGGCAAAACTGAAGAAGCCTCCAAATTCAAAGCAGAATTTGACAAAGTTGAAGCCGAAGCTTCGCAATTTGTCAAGCGCAACGAACTCGGAAAAATAGTCGAACAAGCCGGCGGAGTCGGACTCAATGCCGCGACTTCTACCGACGCCACAATGTATTTTTACAGCCTCCCAGCTAACAAATTAGAACTGTGGATGTCGCTGGAATCCGAGCGATTTCTAGAACCGGTATTTCGGGAATTTTACAAAGAAAAACAGGTAATTTTAGAAGAGCGCAGGCTGCGAACCGAGAATTCTGCGATCGGACAAATGGTTGAAGTTTTTGCCAACAAAGCTTTCTCTGTTCATCCCTACCGCCGCCCCGTAATTGGCTACACTGAAGACATTAAAAACCTCAGCCGCAGCGACGTGCAGAAGTTTTTCGAGACTCACTACGTCCCCAGCAAGCTGACTGTGGCGGTGGTAGGAGACGTGAAAGCTTCGGAGGTGAAGCGACTGGCTCAAATTTATTTCGGCCGTTACAAGGCGAAACCAGCGCCTCCAGAATTGCAAATTGTCGAACCTCCCCAAACGCAAACTCAGGAACTCACGCTGCAATTAAAAACTCAACCTTGGTATTTGGAAGGATACCACCGGCCGGCGATGAATCATCCCGACAATGCGATTTATGAAATGATGGGTTCTTTGCTCAGCGATGGCCGCACTTCTCGGCTTTACAAATCTTTGGTAGAACAACAGCAATTGGCGCTCGCGGCTCAAGGTTTCAGCGGTTATCCGGGGGACAAGTATCCGAATTTGATGTTATTTTACGCTCAAACTGCTCCGGGCCGCACGGTTGATGAAGTAGCCTCCGCTTTGAGCAAGGAAATCGATCGCCTGAAAACTGAGCCGGTTTCTGATTTGGAATTGGATCGAGTGAAAACTCAGGCGAGAGCCGATTTGTTGCGATCGCTCAATTCTAATATGGGCATGGCATTTTCGCTGCTGGACTATCAAGTGAAAACCGGTTCGTGGCAAAATTTGTTCAAGGAATTGGATGCGATCGCGGCTGTTACTCCCGCTGACATTCAGCGTGTCGCTCAGGCAACTTTCCGCCCGGAAAATCGCACGATTGGCAAGCTTTTGTCGCTGTAAGGAAGTCAGTTGTCAGTTGTCAGTTGACTGTTGTCAGTTGACTGTTGTCAGTTGGCAGTTGGCAGTTGACTGTTGTCAGTTGACTGTTGTCAGTTGGCAGTTGGCAGTTGTCAGTTATCTGTTGTCAGTGGTGAGCTTTCCAGCGAACAGCCAACAGCGAACAGTCAACAGTCAACAGTCAACAGTTAACATTTGTCAGTCAACAGTCAACATTTGTCAGAATGTATAACTTAGGAAAAAGAATGAAAAGGACTAAATTGAGACTGAGAAAAGCAAAGTTATTTCTGCTGTCGCTTTGCTTTTTTACTGTTTCACTTGGCACATTTAACTTGTTACCTTCCTTCGCGGCTGCACCGAAACACTACGATGAATTAACATTTCCGGCGGTGCCCGAAATTAAACTGCCTAAATATACTCGCTTCGAGCTAAAAAATGGCATCAGGGTGTATCTTATGGAAGACCGGGAACTCCCGTTAGTCGGGGGGACGGCGCTATTTCGCACGGGCGATCGCTTTGAACCTGCCGATAAAATTGGATTGGGAGGATTGACGGGAGAAGTGATGCGAACTGGCGGCACGAGCAGGCATACGGCTGATGAACTAAATCAGTTGTTAGAACAGCGAGCAGCTTCGGTAGAAACGGGGATTGATGTTGCTTCTGGTACTGCTAATTTTAGTGCTTTAGCTGAAGATGTGGAACCAGTGTTTGACTTATTTGCGGAAGTGATTCGGGAGCCAATCTTTGAAGCAGAAAAGTTGGATTTAGCTAAGAACCAAAGTCAAGGTGCGATCGCCCGCCGCAATGACGATCCTAACGATATTACCGGCCGCGAGTTTGAAAAGTTAATTTACGGCGATCGCAGTCCTTACGCGCGCACGGTAGAATACAAAACCCTCGCCAATATTTCCCGCGACGATTTGGTGAGTTTCTACCAGAAATATTTCCATCCCAAGAATATGATTTTGGGTATTTCTGGCGACTTTGATACAGCTAAAATGCGATCGCTCGTCGAGCAAAAATTTGGCAACTGGCAACCGAGTCAAAGTGCAGAAGTGCCTGCGCTACCAACGGTATCGCCAGCCAAGGGCGGCGGCGTATTTTTGGTAAATCAGCCGCAATTAAGTCAAAGTTACGTGCAGATGGGACATTTGGGCGGAACGCTCAGCAGTCCAGATTACGGTGCTTTGGACGTAATGAACGGAGTTTTGAACGGTTTCGGTGGCCGTTTGTTCAATAACGTGCGATCGCGCCAAGGTTTAGCTTATTCAGTATACGCAGCTTGGAGTCCGAGATATGACTATCCGGGGGTGTTTGTCGCAGGAGGCCAAACGCGATCGGACGCGACAGTACCGTTTATCAAAGCAATTCGCGCTGAGATCGATCGAATCCGCACCCAACCAATTACCGCCGAAGAATTAGCTTTTGCTAAAGATTCGACTCTCAATTCTTTCATCTTCAAATTTGAAAATCCGAGTCAAACTTTGTCGAGATTAATGCGCTACGAATACTACGGTTATCCCGAAGATTTCATTTTTAGCTACCGCAGCAGCATCGAAGCAGCCACAATTGCCGACGTGCAGCGCGTAGCCAAGACTTACTTGAAACCGGATAATCTGGTTACATTAGTAGTAGGAAATACTGCGGCAATTCAACCGCCCCTATCAAGTTTGGGCACTGCAGTCAAAGTGGAATCTGTTGATATCACAATTCCCTCGGCGACTTAATTTATTTGTGATTGTGAATCGCCGATCCGGGTAAGGACACGGCATTGCCGTGTCCCTACGTTTTCCCGCACAATCCTCAACTAAAAATCAATGCTCAAAGGCGCTCTCGGAAACGGAATCACATCCCGAATATTCCCCATTCCCGTCATAAACTGCACTAACCGCTCAAACCCCAAACCAAAGCCAGCATGAGGCACAGTACCGTAGCGGCGCAAATCCAAATACCACCACAACTCCTCCTTATTCATACCTTGAGCTTCCATGCGCCGCTCCAAAACATCCAGCCTTTCTTCCCGCTGCGAACCGCCGATAATTTCCCCAATATTAGGAGCCAAAACATCCATTGCTCGCACCGTTTTTTCGTCCTCATTTAAACGCATATAAAATGCTTTAATGCCGACGGGATAGTCGCTGACAATGGTCGGTTTTTTAAACAAATCCTCAGCCAAATAACGCTCGTGTTCCGACTGCAAATCTAAACCCCAACTGACCGGAAAATCAAACTTTTTGTCTGCTTTTTCCAAAAGTGCGATCGCCTCCGTATAAGTAATCCGCTCGAACTGATTGTTAATGATATTTTCAGCAGTAGCCAAAACCGTTTTGTCAATTCGCTCGTTGAAAAACTCCATATCTTCCGGGCAATGCTCCAAAACGTATTTAAAAATGTACTTTAAAAACGCCTCAGCCAAATCCATATCTCCCTGCAAATCGCAGAAAGCCATCTCCGGTTCAATCATCCAAAACTCCGCCAAATGCCGCGAAGTATTAGAATTTTCTGCTCGGAAAGTCGGGCCAAAAGTGTAAACATTTCCGAAAGCCATCGCCATAACTTCCGCTTCCAACTGGCCGCTAACTGTTAAATAGGCGCGCTTCCCAAAAAAGTCTTTAGCATAATCAACCTCTTGCGAATCAGTGCGCGGCACATTCTTTAAGTCAAAGTTAGTAACAGCGAACATTTCCCCCGCACCTTCGCAGTCACTAGCAGCAAGAATCGGAGTATGAACCCACAAAAAACCACGTTCTTGAAAAAATTGATGTACCGCCGCCGAACAAGCATTGCGGACTCGAAACACAGCGCCGTGGGTGTTTGTGCGCGGCCGCAAATGGGCGATTGTCCGCAAAAATTCCAAGGAATGGCGCTTTTTTTGCAGCGGATAAGTTTGCGGGTCTGCTTCGCCGTAAACTTGTACTTGTGAGGCTTTCAACTCAATTCGCTGTCCTTTTGCGGGAGACGCTACCAGCACGCCCGACACTTCTAAAGATGCACCTGTATTTAGTTGTTTGAGTACATTTTCAAAATCTGGCAAATCGGCATTGATGACTACTTGCAAGTTAGCCATCGCCGAACCGTCGTTGACTTCCACAAAGGCAAATTCTTTTAATTCGCGTTTGGTACGCACCCAACCTTGAACTGTTACAGTGTCGTCGGGTTCGCCACCGCGCAAAATTGCAGCAATTCGTTGATTAGTCATATCCACTCCCGTTTATTTAATATTATTTTGCACCATATTTCTCTATTTTCTCTTCCTCTGCGCCCTCTGCGCCCTCTGCGGTAAAAAAATCAAAAACTATCCCGCATAGGATTTCAACATCCAACCCAGCAAAATACCAAGTCCCCCAAAGCGAACTGCTTGCCAAAAAGGTTGTTTTATGCTTCCCCAAGAAAACAGGCTGCTTTCTAAATTTAACTCGATCGTTTCCAATTCTTGCTCAATTTCCCGCAATTCTTTTTTGAGTTGCGGCAATGGATTTTTGCGCCCCGACTGGCGGATTTCTTCGCGCCGATGACCGAGTTCGACTTGGCGCTGTCGATCGACCTGAATTTGAGTGTACCGTTCTTTGACTGCTGCGAGCGATCGCTCCACTGCTGCGAGCGCTTTAACAAACTCACTTTCTTGCTCTTCCCGATTTAACTCTGACGGCTGTTGAGGCATTTCGATCTGCAAACCTGACAATAATAATAAAAAAAGCCGATTTCCAATTAAGTTGTTATTATATGCAGTATATTTTTTAAATTCAGAAACGGCAGCCAAATCCGTATAATTGCCAATTATGCTTGAAACTACACAAACAACCCAAACTGTCAACCTCAACGAGCTTAGCACGGTAGAACTAGCCCAAGCTCTAGCCGCGCGCCTCGCCATCCACGAAAAAGATTGGCACCGCCTCAAAGCCAACCGTTCCGCGCGGGCCTGCGAGCAAGCTGCGGCCGCTTTGGTCTTTTTGCTCAAAAAACAGCCCGAAGAAGCTCTCCCGCGCTTAAATCAAGCAGCAGGATGGCTGGATCGATCGATATCTGCTCCTCCCTGTCCCACCCACGGCAAATAATTTGAGTGTTGAGTCTTGAGTTTTGACTTGATTAGTAGATAAAAATTTAGACAATCGCGCGGCTCGATCGAGCCGCGCGATTGTGAGTTCAAAAGATTTATACTTTTTTAACTCAAAACTCACATTTTGCATTACGATCAGCTATCAATAGCCAGAGCGTTCAAATTCTCACTGCAAGCTTCAGCGCCAGAAAGAAAAAATTTCCAGGTCTAGCTGAGGTGAAAACTGCTGCCAAATAGCGGTGCTAGCGTAAGCTAGGCAGTCGGTAGCGACTGGGAAGTTCTTTGCACAGCCGTAACTCTGTACCTTGAGAATTCCACTCTACCCGATCGAATATTTGGTAAAGAATAAACAACCCCCTACCACATTCCTGTTCCACATGGGGGAGTGCAGAGTCATCGGCAACATCCTCTGGTAGTAGACTGTCGCAATCATCTGTATAACTTTTGCAACTGCAAGGGGCATTAAAGCCAGAACCTTCATCCGATATCACCCACCAATATTGGTTCTGGACGATCGAAAAACGGACTCCAACAGTTTTACCGGGGTCTAACTTGTTTCCATGCTTAGCAGCATTTACCAAAGCTTCTTGAAGCCCTAACCGCAATTCCGCTTGCCAGCGATCCGGAAGCTCTGCTAGGAGCAGATCCAAAATAGGGCAAAGGTATAGGGTAGAAGCGAAGCTAATCGTAATCCAATTGCGTCCGACCGGACGGGGTGAAATAGCAATCACTCAGAAAACTCCCTAACTTTCAGGTGGATAAAGTTCACACCCTGCATAGTTGGCTCCCTAGTATTCAAAATGCTAATTAATTGAGCGGCGCAGCTCTACTTCTATCTTAGAGTATCAAAGCAATTAAGAACAGCAAACAACGTCACAAAATATTCAGCGATTCTGAGAAACTTCTGCAGAGAACCATCAGTAATTTTACTTATAAGTTCTCCCAGCAGCCAGATTTTTGATGTGGGCTTTTGCCAACTAGCAATACTTAGGCTCGCTGCATCCCCCAAGCCGTCAACAGTTCTTACCAAACGATCCCCACCTTGAAAAGCTCGGAAATAAATGTGAAAAAGTCGATCCCTTCACCCTCGCCCATGAGGATCGACCCTCGCGGCCCAAGCTTTGCGCCGATCGCCCAGAACTTGCTCAGGCCGCCACACAGCAAAATCATCATACCTAGGTGTGTTGCAGCCGAAACCCGATTTATTTCCCAAATTCGACTCGGCGCACAAAAATCGCACTACTGCGATCCTCACCAAATCAATATTCGTTACAAAAGTTATTGAAACTGAGTGCGGGCGAGCGCGAGATCCCAACACGCCCAAATTGACAAATCCTCTGCTGGCCCCAGCCCGGCGCGTTTCCCCAACTATATAAATCTGAACGTCGCGATACAATAGTTAAAGTAAATAATTATTTCTTTACATCATGCAAACAACCCCAGCCATCACCGCAGCCCCCATTCCCGGCACTTACTGGCAGTGGCGGGGGCATTCAGTGTACTACGTTCGATCCAGCGATCGGCATCCAGAACGCCCTCCCCTGCTGTTAATTCACGGTTTTGGCGCTTCCACAGACCACTGGCGCAAAAATATCAGCGGCCTGAGCAAAGACTTTGAAGTGTGGGCGATCGACCTTTTGGGATTCGGGCGATCGGCAAAACCCGAATTGCAGTACAGCGGCGACCTCTGGCGCGACCAACTCCACGACTTTATCACCAACATCATCGGCCGGCCCGCCGTACTAGCCGGCAACTCCCTCGGAGGCTACGCCGCCTTGTGTGTAGCCGCCCAGCGCCCCGAATCAGCCGCCGGGCTGATATTAATCAACAGCGCCGGCCCCTTCAGCGAACCGCAGCCCGCACCCGAAGCCCCGCCCGTGCAAAAAGCCATATCTGCGGTAGCTAAAACCTTATTTCAGCAAGATTGGGCAAGTTTTCTGCTGTTCCAGTACGTGCGCCAGCGATCGACAATTCGGAAAACCCTAGAAAAAGTTTATCTTGACCAAAGCGCCGTCACAGACCAATTAGTAGAAGAAATTTACCTTCCCTCCTGCGATCCCGGTGCGCCCAAAGTATTCGCTTCCGTATTCCGAACACCCCAAGGCGAAAAAATCGACGTATTGCTGAGTCAATTAACCTGTGGGTTGCTAATGCTGTGGGGAGAAGGCGATCCGTGGATGAATTCTACAGAAAGAAGCGCAAAATTTCGCAACCACTATCCGCAGTTGACAGAACATTTTATCAAAGCCGGTCACTGTCCCCACGACGAAGTACCAGAACAGATCAACGAACTGATTCGCGCATGGATAATTGACCAATAGTCGATCGGCACATAAATAATTTTCCCCCAGCTATCTCCTCCGTCGGATAGGGGGAAAATTATCCAATTTGCGGTAAAAATCTATGTATTGTGCTCTCACAAACGCGGTTAATTTCTACTCACATATTCTGAGGAGACCGAAACCATGACCCGCAAAAAGACTCGCCGCAATTTTATATTGAGCAGTATAGCTGTTGCCAGCGGCATTGCAGGCGCTAAGGCGATCGAACAGCAGGATCGGGAAATCGCAGCCGCACCCAGTAACCAGGGGGCCGCCACAGTAAAAATGCCAGAACGACTGTTAGGCAACACCGGCGTGAAAGTGCCGATTTTCGGTTTGGGGGGGGCAGGACAAACACCGCTGTCGCAGCCGGGAAGAGAAGCAGAAGCGGCGGTGCAAATTGAACGCGCGATCGAACTAGGCATTCGCTATTTTGACACGGCGGCCGAGTACGGGCCCAGCGAAGAAAACTTAGGCAAAGTTTTGCCACCATATCGATCGCGCCTTTTCTTAGCCACAAAAACTTCCGCCAGAGACAGAGACGGCGCGTGGAGAGACTTAGAGCGATCGCTCAAAAGATTGAAAACCGATCGGCTCGACTTGTGGCAACTCCACCACGTCTCATTCCAAGGCGAATTAGATCAAATTTTCAGTGCTAAAGGAGCAATAAAGGCGATCGAAGAAGCCAAACAGCAAAAAATAATTCGTTTTTCCGGCATCACCGGACACCACGAACCAGCCATCATTGCCGCAGGCTTGCAGCGCTATCCTTTTGACACAACATTAATCTCCCTCAACGCCGCCGAAAAACATCACCCGCGCTCCTTTGTTACCAGCGCTTTACCAATTGCCAAAGCCAAAAACATCGGCGTGATAGCCATGAAAATACCAGCTTACGGCAAATTATTTCAGAACGGTGTTTTAGATGGAATGCACCAAGCAATGGGCTACACGCTTTCACTTCCCGGCGTGCACTGCTGCATCATCGCCGCCGACTCAGTAAAGCAATTAGAAGAAAACTTCAAAGTCGCCCAAGCATTCCAACCCCTGAACAAAACAGAAATGGCAGCACTTGAAAAGCGCACCGCCGCCGCTTGGCAAGAAAATACATTTTTCAGACAGTGGACTTAAAATACCAACTCCAAAATCCCCTTTTTCCTGTGTCTTTATTGTGGCGCGGGCGTCTCGCCCGTGATATCAATTCCGGCTGCACCGGAATTGATATAGAGGACACGGCAGTGCCGTTTCCCTACAATTGATCGCGGTAGGGAAAGGGCACTGCCGTGTCCTCCGTTTATATCATTCCGATGCTAACGGAATTGATATGAATCATCTTACAGCAGATTCCGCGTTCATGAAGTACAGTCGCCTATCCTTCGATCCCCGTAGGGACACGGCATTGCCGTGTCCCTACTCGATCGACCTTGAATACGCTGTATGTGCGATCGAACGACTGCAATCAAATTGTTTTGTAGTGAGGACTTGAGTCCTCATAAAACTACTATAGCAGTCCTAAATCAGTCGCAAAATCGATCTAGATCAGAATCCTTGTAGTGCGAGCATCTTGCTCGCGTACTATTTTTCAAATCATTTAGGATTGCTATAGGACTCAAGTCATCACTACAAACCTACAACGTTTATGTTACCGAACTTGCTTTTACCTGCGGTGAAAATATAGCAACCGCCAAGCCGGTTAGGAGATTTTAAATTGCTGAAACCATTGCGATTGTTGCTTCTAGGACTTACGCATTGACAGAATAACAAAATAGTGCATTGATAAATATGGGTCGTTTACTTTCTAGGTATCGGACA
>NZ_JAUBPE010000098.1:0-22174 GCF_036700565.1 Microcoleus pseudofavosus SVA1_A4 | reverse complement strand
TAAATGCCTCGCATAAAGTTGGTCAATAGCCTTCATAGCCTTGATTTCGCCTCTCGACAATTAATCCACCCTGCTTAGCAAGGGGGGGTTGGGGGGGTTATCAATTCCCAAAATCCAACAAATCGCCCGCGACAGAAACTCCACAATAGTTGAATATTCGATTGTCAATCCAAAAATTTACATCTGGGTAATCCAACCAAACGGCAACATCACCCATCGCGCCGCCAACCTCCCACCCCTAAACCAACAAAACCAAACCCTCAAACAAATCATCCTCAAAGCCCGCGTCTCCATCGGCACCGTAGAAACCGACGACGAAGGCAACAAAATTCAGCTAGAATCCCAGTACAAACGAGACGAAACAGGCCGCTTTCCCCTATTGCAACTCCTCCATCAAATCCTGATCGAACCCATCATCGACTTGCTACCCACCGATGCCAATTCCCCCATCATCTTCGTACCCCACTACGACTTATTTTTAGTTCCTTTCGCCACCTTGCAAGATAGCAACAACCGCTACCTAATCGAAAATCATACCATCCTCACCAGCCCATCCATCCAAGTATTAGAAATCACCCGCGAACATCAAAACCGAGTGCGAGGATTGAGACAAGCCGCCCTAATTGTCGGCGATCCAACCATCGCCCCAAAATTCAACAAAAACCCCTACAGACTCCGCCAAATCCCCAGGGCAAAAGAAGCAGCCGAAGCCATAGCCGCAACTTTAGGAACCGAAGCAATTAGCGGAGAAAATGCCACAAAACTCGCCATTTTAGACAGAATGCTAAACACGCGCATCGTGCATTTATCTGCCCACGGACTCCTCGACGATTTCCAAGGTTCGGGCATTCCCGGCGCGATTATTTTAGCGCCATCAGCAGACACCGACGACGGCGCGCTTAACGCTGCAGAAATTCTGCAATTAAAACTCGATTCCGAACTCGTAGTTTTAAGCGCGTGCAGCACCGGAGGCGGTAAAATCACCGGAGATGGAGTCATCGGATTGTCGCGCTGCTTCATCCTCGCCGGAATCCCCAGCATCATCGTTTCCCTGTGGAATATGGGAGCGATTTCAGCCAAATTACTAATGACTGAATTCTACCAAAATTTAGCACGGGGCGACAATCGAGCAGCCGCCTTGCGGTGTGCTATGCTAACCACAAAAGCTCGATTTCCGAGTCCCATAGCTTGGGCGGCATTTACCTTAATTGGCGAAACCGAAACTTTACCGCTGTCAACTGAAAAGAGTGATTTAAGGAGATTAGTAATGTCACTTCCCGATGATGCCACACCCGAAGAAATTGTGGCGGCTTTCACTAAGTTATTGAAAATATCCGAGCCGCAATTTGTCAAAGAATTATTAGCGATTGATTATGGTTCGACTGATAATATCAATATTATCGCTCAAACAATCAAGGATTGGTGCGAAACTAGACCTCAAATAGAAGAGAATTTAGAGAACGAAATTTATCAAATGGGTGCGGGCGGCGGTGATAGCGATCCACCGGATGAAATCCTCAGGGAGTGGGCCAAAACGGTGAAGGAAAGTCAGATTCGACTGGGTTTGCCTCCGTCGTCTGCGCCGCCTGCACCGCCAACAAATAATCCACAAACACCTTCCTAGGATAGAAACCATAAAAATCTTGTGGCCTGGGCATCTTGCCCGCCCCAAATATCTGATATAAATACTCGAAAACATCTCACCAAATTGATTATGAGCCAAGAATGGCAAATTAAAAATCCCAGCATTAGCCTCTATCCTTTCCACCTGCGGGATGATAGGGACGAAGGCTATAAGCAAGTAGCAAAAAATGCCCAAATTTTGTGGGAAAATCTAGCAGATAATGTCGGTCAAGAATTTAACATCAACGAACTAAACTCTCTCAGAGACAAGCTAATTTGCTACAAAAACGGCGTGTATTATCCCGACGGCGAAGGGGAAAATCTGACTCAGGTAAAATTGCTGATTCCCGATGGAAAAACTCTGAAGTTCCAGCCAATTACTCAGCCCGATCACCAGAAACTTGATGGTTATATCAATGCTCTGCGACTTCAGGATACTTACACCGCAGACTTGACATTTTACTATCAAAATGTCACCATAAAAGTAGCGGAGTTAACTCGATTAAATCCCCAAGGTTGCTTGTTGCCAAATGCAATTCAACCGTCTCTGGGACAGACATTATTATTATACGCCGCACCAGCAGTTTATAATACTTACCGGAAATTAGCTGACGAATCTGTTAAAGCTTTTGTACAGGATAAACAGCCAGCATCAGTAGACTTTTGCGCCGAAGGAAAGTTATTCGGTAGTCCGATTTTTGAGTATGAGAGCGGAGAAGATGATGCGTGTCAGCGGTGTCACATTTTAGTATGGTTGCAAGACAATCCCCAAACTAGGGAATTCGCAACCTCGACGTTTAGTTTTTACTTGATGAATCTGCTGTGCTATCGCTCTAAAATTGTATTTGTGTATGGCGAAGCTCGGCAAAAGTATCGCAAAGCACAGCAAATAGTGGGCGAGTTAGAAAAGAAGTTTCCCGAATTCAGTGCAATAATAGAAAGCGAACAAAATCGACAAGATAAGTTGCAGAAGTTAAAGGAGTTGCTGGCTGAAGTTCGCACTAAAATGTTGGCTTTTGCTCAGCAGATGCGATATTTGCAAGAAGACAGAAATACCATTGATACTAATGCTGAAAGTTATGGTAAGGAGTTGACAAAAATTAGAGGTTTGTGCATCCCAGGCGACAATCTGGATTTTTGGCAGAGGTTTCTAGATTTAGCTGAGGATAAGTATCAGGGGCAAATTGAAATAGATTTAAACTACCTGATTGCTAGTCAAAATTTGTTCCAGCAGTCGATATCCACTGTGCGCGGGATGGTGGAAATCGAACAGGTGGAATTGGACAGCGAACAGGAAGACAGGGAGAAAAAGCGCGATCGCCAACTTGAGAATATCATCTTTTTTGTCGGAACTGCGATCGGCGGCGGCCAAATCTTTTCAGCCAGCTATCCCCTAATCAAAGATACACCGATTAAATGGCGGCCCGATTTTTCTCTACCGCTTCATCCCTTCACCGCGACAATTATCTGGAGTTTGCTTTTCGGCGTAGGATTCGGCTTGCTGATACTGGGTATCCTGCCGCTGGCGAGAAAAATATCCCCCAGAATCATGCCGCTGGTAAGAAAAATATTGCCCAGGTAAAGCGGTGCGTGACAGTCAAGAGTAAAGGGCTGCGGTGCAATGATTTTTCACCGTCACGCACCCTACGACTGATACAAAACATTGTATTCCTAGGGAAACGGCATTGCCGTGTCCTTTAGCAAAACCGAACGGGAATACAATTCATCAAACAAAAAACCGGGTTTCTTACAAAAAACCCGGTTAACATAAACACAAGCAATATTAACACTACTCAAACCTCAATTCTTCAACAGTTTCATACCCATTTTTACCTTGTCCAAAATTGTCTTTTGCGAGACACAAGTAATCAGACAAAGCTTGCCACAATTCAAAGTATCGCGGCGGACTTCCTGCGCTTTTTCGCCGTACCAAATCTCGCGGGCGCTGGCGTTTTTCACATTACCAATCACCGGAAACTCATCGCACAATTTCACATCGCCGCGCGTATCTATCCAGTAATTGCGCAGTCCAACGCGACAAGGACGAGTTGAATCGGGAGCTTTTTCTTCCTGGAAGTGAGGCACCATCAAACGCAGCACTTCGTCGCTGTTCATAATTGGCGCGCCGTTTTTCTTCATCTCAATTAAGCGCTCAATTACCTGTGAAAATTCTTCCCTGTCTTCTTCTTCAATCCACAATTCCGAATAGGTTTCTGGCGTCCAGCGGTTGACAGGTTGGAAGTTTACCGTCGTGGCTCCAATTCCTTTCGCCCAGGTTACAATCTCCTCAAGGTGGCGGAAGTTGAGCCGGTTGATAGTGGGTTTGACGTTGATCGGAAACAGGACGTTCTGTTTTTCCTGTTCCTCGCGCAGATATCCAATTCCTTTAGAAAGTCTGTCAAACAATCCCGGTTGACCGCGCAAATAATCGTGCAGTTCAGCATTGGGCCCGTCAACTGATACATTCACATTAAAAGGACGAGCAGCGACTGTTTTGGCTGCGTTTTCCCTGGTCATGCAATAGCCGTTTGTGGTGACGCCGGCGTGGATGCCGTTCTTGTTGGCAAAGGCCAGCAAGTCTAGAAAACCTTTTTTAATATAAGGTTCGCCGCCGCTAAAGTTGATTGAAAATTCGCCCACAAATTCTTTGACGCTTAAGAGGGCATTTTGCCATTCTTCGATCGTCATTTCGTCTTTATATTCTTTGAGCCGCCAATACTCGCACTGACGGCATTTAACGTTGCAGCGTTCGTTGACGATTCCGTAAAAAGTGACTGGGCTGGTAATGTCGTATCCTGTATTGATCCGCAGCGATTCGGCTACTGCACTCTTGGTGTGCTTGACTCCCAGTCTGGACAATGTTAAAGCATCCATGTGTTCTTTCTCTTAGGTATTGTTGACTAAGTAAATTCATCGAACCCAATTTCGGACTGATTACGCATTGCTTGTAAGTAGGTATGCACCATACTAAGCGTTACTTTTGGGCGCGGCTAGATGTTTTTCAAATTTTTATAAAGTTAACTTTTGTAACATATTAGTATTTCAAATATTTAAAATACATTTTTGTTGTATTACAATCTGAAATTAGGTTAAAAGTTTGCTAAGATTTATTTTATTCAGTATTATTAATCGCTAATTTGTAACATCACTTAATATCCACTTACAATACTTAATCAAAAAACTCCGTACAACTACTTAAATACGCTGTATCAATAAGTTAAAGTTATAGTCAGATGGGAAGCCAATAAAGCAGTTAACTTCATACAAGCTTTACAATATGATGAAATCTAAGTATTTCAACGGTGAAAAATGGCTATAAATATGGGACGATATTTGCACGTACTGAAATTGTTCTGGGGTGCGGCGATTTCCGCAGAACTAGAATACCGAATCAACTTTCTATTGGCAGCCCTCAGCAGCATCGGAAACCTTGCTGGCAGTTGGTTCGGGCTGTTTCTGTTCTACCGCACCGGTTACACGTTTTCTGGGTGGAAATGGGAAGAGGCTTTAGTTGTACTCGGTATTTTTACGATTTTGCAGGGGTTTTCGTCAACGTTTCTCGCGCCCAACCTCAGCCGTATTGTCGATCGAGTGCAGCAAGGTACTCTCGATTTCGTACTCCTCAAACCCATCAGTTCCCAATTCTGGCTGTCTGCAAACACAGTCTCCCCTTGGGGAATCCCAGATTTAATCTTCGGTGCGGCATTGCTGCTGTATGCTGCTAATAAGTTGGGAGTAGAAATCGGCAACTATTTTTTAACAGCAATACCGCTGTTATTCGGAACTATTACTCTTTATAGTATATGGTTTATGTTAGGTGCAACGAGCATTTGGTTTGTCAAGATTTATAACGTTACCGAAGTGCTCAGAGGATTGTTAGAAGCGGGTAGATTTCCAATGGCAGCTTATCCCGCAGCTTATCGATTTTTCTTCACCTTCGTAGTTCCCGTTGCCTTCTTGACAACTGTACCTGCAGAAGCCATGCTGGGTAGAGGTGAAATTGTTTGGATCGCAGGGGCGGGAATATTGGCGATCGGGCTTTTATTTATCTCCCGCTACTTCTGGCAATTTGCACTCCGCTTTTACACCAGCGCTTCCAGCTAGTTAAGTGAAAATAAATCGGCTACCCGGGAGGGCGCGTGAGTGCATCAATAAACTACCTGCTAGTAAATATCGACGCCTTATCCACCCATACAACTTTATACATTTTTTTTTGCAATTTACTTATATACTTAAAAAAATGTAAAATTTAAACATATCCGGGAAATCTAAACTCTCAATAAACCACGCAAACGAGGGCAAATGAATGAAAAGAAAAAAACTGGGAAACACTAATTTTACTATCAGCGCGATCGGTCTTGGATGTATGCCAATGTCCTTAAGCGGCAGACCGCCAGAATCGCAATCAATTGCGGTAATTCACCGCGCCCTCGATTTGGGTGTCACCCTAATTGATACCGCAGATTCCTACTGCCAAGATCAATCCGACAAACACCACAACGAGCAACTGATTGCCAAAGCTTTACAAGAGTATACTGGAGATATTAGAGCTGTCACCGTCGCCACTAAAGGCGGCTTAATGCGGCCTCAAGGGGCATGGACTCGCAACGGCAATCCCCACCATTTACGCAAGACAATTCGCGAAAGTTTTGAAGCATTGGGCGGCAAGGAACCGATCGACCTTTGGCAATATCACTCGCCCGATCCCGCTTATACCATCGAAGCAGCCTTAGCACCCGCAAAAGAAGCAGTAGAAGCTGGAATGATTCGATTTATTGGAGTTTCCAACTTTTCTGTAGAGCAAATCAAACGCGCCCGCGATACAGTAGAAATTGTCTCAGTTCAGAATCAATATAATCCGTGGCACAGACAGCCGGAATCTGACGGCGTGCTGGAATATTGCGAAACCGAAAAACTGACATTTTTCCCCTGGAGTCCTCTCGGGGGAAGCCGCCGCGCCACCAGCTTGCAAGATATGCCCGCGATCGCCAAATTAGCGGAAGACAAAAACGTTTCCGTTTACTGTATAGTATTAGCTTGGTTGATAGCCCAATCGCCCTGCATCGTTCCGATTCCCGGTGCGACAAAAGTATCGAGTATTGAAGACTCTTTGCAGGCGATAGAGGTAAAATTGAGTGATGAAGAATTGCAACAAATTGCCGTAAGTTAAGTAGATAAGGGAAAAAAAAACAATAGAACAGGCAAGATGCCTGTTCCACAAAGAGAACTTTATTGTGGGGTGGGAATCTTGCCCGCCCTTAAAAGTGGGATTTAATGAGTAAAGTTGACATTTTTTGAGGAATTGAATTTAATGGAAGCTAATCAAGTGAATGCCGATCGAGATTTAGCGATCGAACATCAAAACGTACCAGTCGCCCATGAAGGACTGCACAATTTTTTATATAGTTCCGATGAGGAACACGGCGCAGTCGCTGCAATTCCTGCATTAGAAAATGACGGAACGCAAATAATGGCGATCGATACGTGGCGCGATTTGGCAACTAACGCAAAAGTCGCCGGCGTTTACGCTGTAATGGACACTTCCCGCAACACTCAGTATATAGGTTATTCGCGAAATATCCTGCTTTCAATCAACGGTCACATCGCCCAAAATGGCGCAGAAAATTGTGCTTTCCTGCGCGTGCAAACTTTCAAATTCCCGAAGCGCGAAGAAATGGAAAGTTTGCGGGATGCTTGGATAGCAGAAATCGGCAGCATTCCGCCTGGAAACGGTGATGAAAGCGAAATGTGGGCAGCTACGGTAGGTCAAGCAGCGCGCGCTGCAATGTCTGCTGAGGAACAAAAAGCTTATGAGGAAAAGAAGCTGAAATTGCGCAAAGCAATGGCAGATTCTACTCTTACCAAAGAGTTAGAAACAGCGGTCAAAAGTGACGGCGAACGCGCTAATGATTTGGAAGCGGCTGTTAACAATGATGATTGGAGTGCCGTGATTCAATCGCAAACCCAGGAAACAAAGTCCGGTTCCTAAATCTGAAAAATGTTTGTAGTGCTGAGATGTTGTACTATTTTTAGAACGGGCAAGATGCCCGTTCCACAATACATCAAATTTATTGTGGAACGGGCATCTTGCCCGCCCAAAAGAGTCAAGCTTAACCATCAACAACTGATCGGGATTAATGACTAATTTTTCGTTCAGTAACTAAAGTCAAACTTACCCATTCACCCCGATCGTTGTAACTGCGAATCATCCGAAACCGCAAGTCAGGTTCTACCAACCAACCAGCCTCGAAAAATATAGGTTTTCTGGATTCAATCTTGACAGGTAAAGTACAAGAACCGCCGTCAGGAAGCAGCAAAACTTGCACGGACAAAGCACCTTCGTTAAAGTGCAGAACTGAACCGTCAATGCGGGCGCTAGAAGTGATAACACTAGCATTACTGCCAAAAGTGATTTTGTGCACTAGGCGATCGGCTCCATCCAAATGCAATTGTAAATTGGTAGAATAGGTATCAGGAGAACGCGAATCTGGATAAATTGTCACGGCCTCCCCCTGCCATTCTCCCAGCAAATCTTCAACATTTAAAGGCGGACGTTCGGGGACATTTTTATCAAGCTGCTTTTCCCGAATTAAGGTAAGGTTTGATAAATTGCCGTCGATATTGTAGAGCTGAACGAAGCGCAACCGGCGATGATTGTAGATAAAACCAAACTCGGCACCGCACTCAGAATAAGGCGCTAGTTGAATAGTTCCCTGACAAAAAGCTCCATTCTCAAAAAACAAGATATCTCGTCCCAAACCCTGATATTCTCGAACAAGTTCGCTCACTTCCGGTTCGCCGACACCGCTGGGATTTGGGGAAAAGCGACGGAGTTTCAATCTCACAGTTTTGTTGTCATTTAGACCTTCGAGAGAAATAATGCTAGGAGTATCTTGAAGTACCTCTCCTCGCGGCGATAGCTTAGTGAATGAACCGTGCCATTCTCCCAAGTTTTGCAGAAAGTTTTCCCATTGTGATACCATATTTTTACCTTTGCATATATGTCTAAAAATAGAATTATAACTCTGCTTACAGATTTTGGATTAAGCGATGTTTATGTGGGAGTGATGAAAGGTGCGATCGCCCAAATTAACCCGCAGTTAAAAGTCATTGACATTACGCACCAAATACCCTCTCAAAATATTGCGGCGGCGAGGTTTTGTTTGATGACTGCTTTTGCTTATTTTCCGCCGGAAACCGTACATATTGCGGTCGTCGATCCGGGGGTGGGAAGCAAGAGACGCGGGGTTGCGATTAAATGTGCTAATTGCTTTCTTGTCGGGCCGGATAACGGGTTGTTTAGCGGGGTGTTGAGTCGGGAAAGTGCGATCGCATCTGTCGAACTCACGAATTCTCAATATTGGCGCACACCTCAACCCAGCAGCACTTTTCACGGTCGCGATATTTTTGCAGCAGCGGGTGCTCACTTGGCGAACGGCGTGGCTTTGGAAGAGTTGGGGGAGGATCTCGACCCTGCAAGTTTAGTCGAGTTAGAGATACCAAATTGTGCCGTTACAGCCACAGGTATAGAAGGCTGCATTCAATATGTCGATCGCTTCGGCAATCTAATTACTAATATCCCCAATAATTGCATTATAGGAAACAATTGGTCAGTAAAAATTAGCAATAGTTCGGATGCAATTCGGATACCCAGCGGTAAAACCTACAGCGACAGCGAACCGGGCGATTTAATTGCCATAACTGGTTCTGACGGTTGGGTAGAAATTGCCGTTCATGGCGGCAGCGCTCAATCTGTATTAAAATTGGAATTTGGAGATAAAGTACAAGTAATTTACAGATAGAGAGCGTAATCGGCACTTATCTCATTCTATATTTTTCTGCAAAATCTACAAGAATTTGGCGGTATTCGCTACTGTTAAAAAAAGCATCTCCATTATTGTGCTTAGCATTAGGAACAAGTAAAATTTTCTTAGGTTCAGGAGAAGCAGCATACAACTGTTTACTCATCGCAGCGGGAATCAAAGGGTCAGCAGTTCCGTGGGCGAACAAAACCGGAATTCGCAGCGATGGAACCTTAGCCAAAGAATCAAATTTTTGCGTCAGCAGCAGCCGCAGCGGAAACAGCCGCATCATACTGTAGCGTTCTACCATATCAAGCATTGAAGTGAACGAACTTTGAACAATTAATCCCGCAGCTTCTGGATGTGCGATCGCTAATTCCACAGCAACAGCACCTCCCATTGAATGACCGTACAAAAAGATTTCGCTTGGCGACAATTGCCGCTGTTTCACTAAATAATTATAAGCTGTTTCCGCATCTTCATATACCCGATCTTCGCTGGGAAAACTGCCTTGACTGCGGCCGTAACCCCGATAATCAATCAGCCAAACCGAAAAACCCAATTGCCGAAAGCGGTAAGATTGATTGATATTCGCACCGATGTTAAAACCCCTGCCGTGCAGGTACAATAGAGTGCCTAATGATTGTTGATTTGCCGCGGGCAGCCACCAACCGTGAAGTTTTTCAATTTTGCGCGATCGAGCCTTAACTGGCAACCAAACTTCTTGGTAAGCGATGTTAAAAGCATCCGGTGTTTTGGCGATTACAGGTGTTGGCTGAAAGATCAAACGAGTTTGCAGAATAAACAAGAGTATACAGGAAGCAATGTAGGCGATCGCCCAAAATTTTACTAAAGACGATAGCCATCTCAAAAAGCGCCGTTTTCTAATTTTTAGCTGGCTCATTGTTTTGCTCGCTACTTTTTAACTGCAAGTCTCAGAAACCCGGTTTTTTGGATAAACCGGGTTTCTCGTCTTTATCCAGCTACCACGAAATTCACCAACTTTCCAGGCACCACAATTATCTTTTTAATCTCCTTACCTTCAATGTGACGCTTGGCCAATTCCGACTCGCGAGCAAACTTTTCCAAAGCAGCTTTATCAGCACCCGAAGGCACTTGAATTGTGCCGCGAGTTTTGCCCATAACTTGAATCACCAGCGTAATTTCATCGGTAACTAATGCAGACTGATCGACACTCGGCCAAGTTTGCGTATGCACCGATCCACTGTTACCAGTATTGTGCCACAATTCATCAGCAATATGCGGGGCAAAAGGCGCTAACAAGCGAATCAAAGTGTTAATTCCTTCTGCATAAATTGGCGAATCTTTACACTTAGCATCATTCAAAGCATTGCTGAGTTTCATCATTTCAGAAACAGCAGTATTGAACTGATAATCGCCCTCCAAATCTTCGCTCACTGCCTTAATTGCAGTGTGAATCGCCCGTCGCAAATCCTTCTCAGGTTTACTTAATACCTCTTTCTCTCCCCCTTGACCGGGGGAGGCAGGGACTCGTCCAGCAAACTCTGTAACCACGCGCCAAACGCGATTTAAAAAGCGAAATTGCCCTTCCACATCGGCGTCGTCCCACTCCAAATCTTTCTCTGGTGGCGCTTTGAATAAAATAAACATCCGCGCCGTATCTACCCCATATTTGCCCATAACTTCCAAGGGGTCAACGCCATTGTATTTTGATTTGGACATCTTCTCGTAGAAGACTTCCAAAGCTTCGCCAGTTTGAGGATCTTTGGGATTTGCGGGGTCTATATCTGCTGGGGGAACGTATTTGCCAGTAACAGGATTTTTATAGGCCATTGCTTGCACCATGCCTTGAGTTAAGAGGCGTTTAAATGGTTCGTCACAATCGATCAAACCCCGATCGCGCAAAACCTTCGTAAAGAACCGAGAATACAGTAAATGCAGGATTGCGTGTTCGATGCCGCCGACATATTGGTCTACTGGCATCCAATCATTAGTTTTCGCACTGTCGAAGACTTGCTCTTGATTTTGAGCATCGGGATAGCGCAAGAAATACCACGAAGAATCGATAAAAGTATCCATCGTATCTGTTTCTCGCTTCGCCGGAGTCCCGCAACTTGGACAAGGAACATTTACCCAATCTTCCATCTTTGCTAACGGCGAACCTTTGCCTGTAAATTCCACATTTTCCGGCAACAATACGGGCAAATCCGATGCGGGTACGGGTACTGTGCCGCAGGTGGGACAGTGAATTACGGGAATCGGAGCGCCCCAATAACGCTGTCTGGAAATCAACCAATCTCTCAAGCGATATTGCACTCGCGCTTTGCCACAACCTGAATTTTCGGCATATCTAATAATTGCTGCTTTGCCTTGAATTGAATCCATACCGTTGAAGCTTTCAGAATTAATCATAATTCCTGGTTCTGTGTAAGCTTCGGTCAAGGGCAGCTCATCATCATCCACAATGACTACTTTAATTTGCAGTTGATATTGATTGGCAAATTTGAAATCTCGCGTGTCGTGGGCGGGTACTCCCATGACTGCGCCGGTGCCGTATTCGTACAGCACATAATCGGCAATCCAAATGGGAATTTCTTCGCCGCTGAAAGGATTGATTGCTTTGCCGCCTGTGGGGATGCCGCGCTTTGGTTTGTCTTCGGCTGTGCGATCGATCTCGCTTTGCAGTGCAACTTCTTTGATGAAGGTTTCTACGGCGGCTTTTCTGTCTTCGGTTGTCACGCGCTGAGTTAGTGGATGTTCCGGCGCTAAAACAAGGTAACTGACGCCGTAAACTGTATCGGGACGTGTGGTGAAAACGGCGATTTTTTCATCCATCCCGACAATCGGAAATTCCAAGTAAGCGCCGACTGATTTGCCGATCCAGTTGGCTTGCATTAATTTGACTCTTTCTGGCCAATCTGGCAATTTGTCTAAGTCGTTTAATAACTGTTCGGCATAATCGGTAATTTTGAGGAACCACTGCCGCAATAATTTGCGCTCGACTTTTGCACCGGAACGCCAAGAACGACCTTCGTTATCTACTTGTTCGTTTGCTAAGACTGTTTGGTCGATCGGGTCCCAATTAACTGCTGCTTCTTTTTGATAAGCTAATCCTGCTTCTAAAAATTGCAAGAAAATCCATTGAGTCCACCGATAATAATCGGGAGAACAAGTTGTAACTTCTTTTGTCCAGTCGAAAGAAATACCCAGGCGGCGAAATAAGCCTTTCATTTGGGCAATATTTTCATACGTCCATTTTACCGGCGGAATTCCGCGCTCGATGGCGGCATTTTCTGCGGGCAAACCAAAAGCATCCCATCCCATCGGATTCAATACCCGATAGCCTTGCATTCGCTTGAGTCTGGCAATTACATCGATGATTGTGTAGTTGCGGACGTGGCCCATGTGCAGGTTTCCCGACGGGTAGGGGAACATGGATAAGGCATAAAATTTAGGCTTTTGGGTATCTTCTGGCATCTGGTCTAAGTTTTGCTCAGCCCATGTCTGCTGCCATTTTTCTTCTATGGATTGGGGGTTATATCTGGAATCCACAACAATTGCTCCGTGTAGGATTTACTAATGTTTGCTTGAACATTTTGGCACATTCAAGGGGCCTCGATTAGGATTTTTCTGAGTACCAAGGATTTTGGCTCGAATATCTGTATTATATATTGTAGTATATGTAATTTGAGCTGGGGGCGATCGGCAAAACCTCCCATTCGCCGTTAAAAAAATCAGACTTACGCACGGGTGGTCAGAAACCGGGTTTTTTGTGAGAATATTTCGTTACAGTCGGCAAAACCGTAAAAAACCCGGTTTCTTTGGTCTTGATGCGTAAATCCTAAAAGAATAAATAACCGCAATTCCCAGAAACCCGATTTATAAAATAAATCGGGTTTCTTAGCATTTATTCGGGCTTAAATGCTATCTGGATCGATGTTCAATTCGCGCAGTTTGGCGGCTAAACGTTCAGCCCTTTGAGATTCTTGTTCGGCCCTTTGAGATTCTCGTTCGGCCCTTTGAGATTCTTGTTCGGCCCTTTGAGATTCTTGTTGTAGGCGCTGGCGATCTAATAACCCCTGTTCTTCTACTTCCGCATAGGAAAGAAACTTTTCGCCATCAGGTCGATAAATTTCTAACCCTTCTTCTCCCAACTCAAACCGCACACCCAATCTCGGACTTATCCATCCCTCCATCGGCTCAATTACTTCTAAATCTCCCTCAATTCTTTGCCAACCTTGCAACTCATTTCTTTCTGGATCGTAAAGGTAATACTCCTCAACTCCATGACGCTGGTAAAATGAAAGTTTCTTATTCATTTTGGTTTGGCTGTCGTTGTGGGAACGAATTTCAAAGGCGACTTGAGGAGTGATATTATCCTCTCGATATTGTATGTAGGAAAGCCGATCGCCCTTTGGCCTCCCAAATACCACGATCGTATCAGGTGCTTGAGAAATCTCTGGTTTCCCCTCAACGGGATACCAGAGTAAATCGGCGGCTACAAAAACGTTAGGGTCATTCTTAAACAGCGATTCGCAACCTTCTTTAATTTTGACAATTAATTCGTATTGAATGGTGCTTTCTGCCATCGGTTGACCGTCGCTGGAAGGATAAATGATTTCTTCGGTTGTGACTTGCATAGTGGTTGTCTCCGAGAAGTATCTCAGCTTAATTATACTATTTATGATAGCAATTTTATGCTATAGTCTTGTATATAGCGCGTCCGAGGTCTAGTGTTTGATAATCTCTCAACAAATGGAATTTTAAGGGAAGAGTGGATTAAGAATTTTCACTCTCCGAGCGACCAATTTGTTGTAGAAGAAATAGAAAATTTGTAAAATAGAACTGTTGGTTAAAATCAGAGGTAAAAATGAGTGGATTATTTAATGTTCTAGAAAATATAAAAGCTAGACCGGGGATGTACATTGGTAAATCTTCACTTAGCGATTTGTTTGTGTTTTTGGCTGGCTATAAAACAGCTAGGCGAGAATTTGGGATTGAGCCAAGTGAACAGGAAAATGAGTTTTACGGGGAGTTTCAGCCTTGGTTGCAGAAACGCTTTAATGTACAGTCGGTGAATTCTTGGGCGAAAATTATCATGCTTTATTCAGTAGACGAAAGGGAGGGATTTGAGTATTTTTTTCAGTTGCTGGATGAGTTTTGGCGGCGGAATGAAAGTTTACAGGTTGATGAGGTTGATGTTAATGCAGAAAAGGCGATCGGCGATAAGGGCGATCGCTCATTGGCGCTCTAATTCTGCCAATTTTTGCTGGGCAAATTCGCGGAGTGTTTCGTCAGAATCGTTCTGAGCGCGATCGCGCACAAGTTCTAAAGTTTGAGGGCGATCGGGATATAGCTCAATCATAGCTGCAAGAGCTGCTTGTCGCGGGTTACCTTGCCACTCATCCTCGCGATCGAAGGGGTCATGGATAGCAACATCGCACAATAATTCAAATATCCCAGACTCATTTTTCCACCCCCGTGCTAATTCTTGTACTGCTGCACGTCGCACAGCCCAATTATCGTCTGATTGAGCCCATCTTTTGAGCCAAGGTAAGGTTTCTGGGTCATCTTTCCACCCCCGTGCTAATTCTTGTACTGCTGCATATCGCACATCTGGATCATCGTCTGATTGAGCGCGTTGTTTGAGAATGGGTAAGGTTTCTGGGTCATCTTTCCACCCCCGTGCTAATTCTCGTACTGCTGCTTGTCGCACATCCCAATCATCGTCTGATTGAGCGCGTTGTTTGAGCCAAGGTAAGGTTTCCGGGTCATCTTTCCACCCCCGTGCTAATTCTTCTACTGCTGCACGTCGCAAAATCCCACTATGGTCTGATTGAGCGCGTTGTTTGAGCCAAGGTAAAGTTTCTGAGTCATCTTTCCACCCCCGTGCTAATTCTTGTACTGCTGCTTGTCGCACAATCCAACTATGGTCTGATTGAGCCAGTTGTTTGAGAATGGGTAAGGTTTCTGGGTCATCTTTCCACCCCCATGCTAATTCTTGTACTGCTGCATATCGCACCTCTCCATCATCGTCTGATTGAGCCAGTTGTTTGAGAATGGGTAAGGTTTCTGGGCCATCTTTCCAGCCCCGTGCTAATTCTTGTACTGCTGAAGAGCGCACATCCGGATCATCGTCTGATTGAGCGCTTTGTTTGAGAATGGGTAAGGTTTCTGGGTCATCTTTCCACCCCCGTGCTAATTCTTGTACTGCTGCATATCGCACCTCTCCATCATCGTCTGATTGAGCCAGTTGTTTGAGAATGGGTAAGGTTTCTGGGTCATCTTTCCACCCCTGTGCTAATTCTTGTACTGCTGCACGTCGCACCTCTCCATCATCGTCTGATTGAGCCAGTTGTTTGAGAATGGGTAAGGTTTCTGGGTCATCTTTCCACCCCCGTGCTATTTCTTGAACTGCTGAAGAGCGCACATTCCCATTATCCTCTGATTGAGCCAGTTGTTTGAGCCAAGGTAAGGTTTCCGGGTCATCTTTCCACCCCCGTGCTAATTCTTGAAATGCTGCACGTCGCACAGCCCAATTATCTTCGGATTGAGCCAGTTGTTTGAGAATGGGTAAGGTTTCTAGGTCATCTTTCCACCCCCGTGCTAATTCTTGAAATGCTGCACGTCGCACAGTCCCATCATCATCAGATTGAGCGACTTGTTTGAGCCAAGGTGAGGTTTCGGGGTCATCTTTCCAAGTTGCTGCAACTGCTGCTACTGCTTGTCTGCGAATTTCATAAACTAGGTTGTCATATTCTTGAGGTGTAGAAGCACTGCTATTTTCGTATTTAGTTAACTCTTTGACTCGATCGCGCAACTTACTAGCAATAGCAGCAATATCATTTCTATTCTTGACTTCTGAAACACACTCCGTTGCCAAAAACAGATTACTAAAGTTTTCTGCTTGCCCATTTTCATCAATCAAGTATTCCAGAATGTTACCTGTAAATTTAGCATCAAGCCTTCCCGCCATTAAACGTAACACTTCATGCCAAGACTCATCTCGCCAGTGTTCCCGAAAAATTTGAATCAAACCATCTAATTCAATCGTTTTTTGTTTCTCAAATTGTCGCAAAAACTCCCAAGCACAAAGAGATAATATCATATCCGGTTAATTATCATCCATAATAAAAGTCGTTTGCAGTCGCTGACTTGAGTCCTGATTAGCTCAAAGCTGTCAAAATAGCGAGCAGCGGCGCTTCAAAGCTGCTTGCAAAAGAGTGTTGTACAGTTTCTCCTTAACAGTATAAGCGCCGAATCTTTCCAAGTGCGGATTGTTCATTTGAGCATCGAACATCAGATAAGATCGATCGCGCAATCTCTCCACCAACTTCACCATCGCCACCTTAGAACCCTCGGGAATTCGGTAAAACATCGACTCCCCAATAAACGCGCCACCTATAGACAATCCGAGAATACCGCCCGCCAATTCGTCGCCGCACCAAGTCTCGAAGCTGTAAGCCCAACCGGCCTCATACAAACCCCAGTAAATCTGTTTGAGTTCCCTAGAAATCCAAGTCGTTTCGCGATCGGCACAACCCTCAACCACCGCCCCAAAATCGCGGTTCACAGCCACCGAAAATCGATTTTGATTGATTTGGCGGCGCAGGGATTTCGGATAGGTAAATCTTTCATCCAGGGGAATCAGCGCCCGCTGCCGGCTCGAATACCACCCCAAACTTTCCTCGCCGTCATTTGCCATCAAGAAGTAGCCTTGCGCATATCCTTGTATAATTGTCGGTATATCATATTGCATATATTTATCAGTTGTCATTTGTCAGTTAACTTTTCAAAGTCAACATTAGCAATTAGGAATAATCATGTCTGAAACCATCGAACCTATTACCTTACCGCCCGCCAAAAACCCCGAACAAGAAGGCCAATGGCTCCAACAAACGCTGCTGGCATGGCTAGACTCCGAGTTTATCCCAGAAGCAGCCAACCAGCAAATAGCTAAAAGGGCTGCCCAAATCTATGTCCGCCAGCGCATGGAAGGGGAAAACGACTTGGGCAGCCTCGTAATTGCGATCGTCACCGAAATGCAGGCTTATGATTTTTCTAAAAGCTTCTACGGCGAATTTGCGATCGCCAATGCCGTCAGCGACTTGTTACTCGAAAGTCTCGGCATCGATAAATGCTGCGGCCAGTGAAGCAAGAAGGAGGAAAATTTAACTCATAAGTCTGAAACAAAAATCAACCCCAAACATAATCCTGCCGATTAATCGTGAGTTTTTTTCTTCTTTCTTCCTTCTTCCTTCTTCCTTCTCCCTTCTTCCTTCTTCCTTCGTGCTACCAGCTAGACTTCACAACACCGGGCAAAAGACCTTCGTGAGCCATTTCTCGCATCACGTTGCGAGACAGTCCGAAGTCACGATAATAACCTCTGGGCCGTCCTGTTGCCCAGCAGCGGTTCCGCAAGCGAGTCCGCGAACTGCTGCGGGGTAGCTGTTGCAGTTGGCGGTGAATCGCCATTTTGTCCATCTGATTGTTAGCTTGGTCAAACTGGTCTTTCAGGTCTTCCCGCTTGTCGGCGTACTTGTCTACGAGTCTCTGGCGCTTTTTCTCGCGCTCGACCATGCTCTTTTTAGCCATAATCTGTTGATATCCTTAGATAAATCACAATCTACTATTTTACTATATTTTTGTCATTTTGGATAACTTTAGTTGGAAATATTTTTATTTACACACAACAACTTATCTCATTTGTAGGGTGCATCAGGTAATATTGTTCGATCGACAGTTGCTCTAATTCGAGCTGACGCACCCTAGGAACTACTCCTGGTTCTCGCCAAGAGTTTGTTGCGGGTGCGTGTCGAATGTGGAGGATGCGAACTGCGGACACATCTTCACTTTCGGCAATAGTGAAAATAATGCGGTATGAGTTGCGCCCTTTACCGTAAAGTAACTGCCTAATTTCTTTACTGAAGTATTGATTTTCCCTGGCGATAGGACAGCGTTTTGGCATCGCCGATCAAGACTCGATCGCCTTCAACAATCCCTCATACTACTCCCTTGCCTTCTCTGGTGATGTCATCTGAGATAATAGCAGGAATGCACTATCCGCTTGTGCTTCTGCAACGCTAGAAATTTCCATGAGATATGTCATCAGTTTGTTGGAAAACTGTACTTGGTGCGCTGTGATTTAGCAAATTCATCAAAAGAACGGAACCGTCCTAACTCAAAATCATTTAACCCCTCCTGAATACCCTCAATAGCTTCTTCAGAGTCTCGGGCTTCCCATTGTAATATTCGAGTTAGCAATTGGGCAGCAACAAGGCTAATATCTTGTCCTTCCCGATTCGCTTTTTCACGAAGTAGTGCCTCTATTTCTGGACTGAGGGAAATCGCAATACTCATATACTTACTTCCTTAGCATTAAGCTGTTGATAATAATTATAGCAAACTCAAAAAACGATCGACCGATCGAGTTCATTTATAAACTCTTCACTCTAGCAATTGTAAGGTGCGTCAGATTCTATATTTTAATGCTAGTTGCTAGCCTCGGCACTGACGCACCCTCCGAAATATTAGCAGAAGGACACAAATCTGCAAGTTCGCAAATATTGCAAACCGGATTTCTGGCATTACAAACTGCCCTGCCGTGATAAACCAACCGAATCGACCAATTTTCCCAATCCGGCTGCGGCAACAATACCATCAAATCCCGCTCGATTCTCAAAGGATCGGTATGTTCGGTCAATCCCAACCGCTGAGTCAAACGTTTGACGTGAGTGTCTACGGTCACGCCCATATTAATACCAAAAGCGTGACCGAGAACGACATTAGCTGTTTTGCGGGCAACTCCGGGCAATTCTAGCAGCAGTTCCATCCGCTGCGGCACTTGATTGTTGAATTTATTGACGATCGCCTGACAAGCACCTTTAATATTTTTAGACTTATTGCGGTAGAAACCAGTCGATCGCACGAGACGTTCCAATTCTTCTAAATCAGCATTTCCCAAAGCAACCGCATCTGGAAAACGCTCAAACAAAGCCGGCGTTACCAGATTTACTCGATCGTCCGTACACTGAGCCGAGAGAATCGTCGCCACCAGCAACTGCACGGGAGTTTCGTAGTTGAGAGTACAAGGAGCTTCTGGATAGAGGCGTTTGAGGCGAATCAGAATTTCTAGCGATCGTTGTTTCAAACTTAACTTTTTAGTCATTTGTTATGAGTTATTTGTTATGAGTTATTTGTTATGAGTTATTTTTTAAATCGTTTCCGGTTGCATCGGAATAGTATATTTGGATAATGTCAGTGCGAGCGTCCCCGCTCGCGATTTTGTTAGCGAGGACGCTCGCGATTTTGTTAGCGAGCGAGGACGCTCGCGATTTTGTTAGCGAGCGAGGACGCTCGCACTACCTAATACAGTCAACCGTCAACAATCATTTCGGTGCAACCGGAATTGATATCATTTACTGTTGCATTAAACTTCGCAAATCAAACCCAGCCAAATTAGCTGTATCGCGAATAATCAAGAAAACTCCCAAACCCAACAACAGCACCAAACCAGTCTGCATAACATTTTCCTGAATCCGGTTCGGCAGAGGCTTGCCCCGCAGTCCTTCTATCAACAGAAAAGCTAGCTGACCGCCGTCCAAAGCAGGTAAAGGCAAGATATTAATCACAGCCAAATTGATGCTAATTAACACCGCATACTGAAACAAACTCGCAGCATCCGATCGCGCAATCCCTGCACCAATAGCCACAATCGCCACAGGCCCGGACAACTTGTCGGCAGTCTGGCTGAAATTGCTAAGTAACTGCCCGAAACCTTGAACCGTCAGCACCACAATCCGCTCAAATTCTGTCGCGGCCTTGCTAAACGCCTCTAAAATTCCTGCCCGCTGCCGCACGACTGTGCCGTTAGAAGTTAGCTGCACGCCAATGCGACCTTTACCGTCGGGGGACTTTTCGGGAGTGACTGTCACCAGAAATTTTTGTTCTGCACGCTGAATTTCCAACGCTAGGGGTTGGTTGGGATGATCTTGGATTGCTGCGACCAATAATTTGATTGCTTCGCGGGAAGCGCCCAATTCCTTGCCGTCAACAGACAGAACAACGTCGCCCGATCGAATTCCGGCTTGTTTCGCGGCCGAACTGACTTCTGCGGCGACTTCCGGGACTTTAACTCCCGGTAGGTAGTTCATGGATGCCGCGCCGACAGTGCCCAATTGCACCACCAGCAGGAAGTAAGCAAAAATTAAGTTGGCAATTACCCCAGCACTAATGACGATCGCCCGATCGAGCACGGGGCGATTTCGCAACAAATTCGGGTCATTTGGGGGAATTGTACTGTCTGGATCGTCGTCCGGGAAACCCACGAAACCTCCCAGGGGAAAGGCGCGGAGGGCATATTCAGTTTCCGGGCCTTGGTACTTCCAGAGGATGGGCCCGAAACCGATAGAGAAACGGTTGACGTGGATGTGTTGAAGTCTCGCCGCCAGGAAGTGGCCGAGTTCGTGAACGACAATCAAGATACCTAAAACTGCGATCGCTGCCAAAACTGACATGAAGGATTCCACTAACACTTTTACTGGACTTTGATTTATTTTAATATCTTTTTAATATCGGCGGCTTCGGAGCGGCAATTTTCAGTCAAACTGGAAGGTGGTGTTTTTGTCGGAAGTCCCGGGCGCTGCGATCGAACCGATGCTGCCAAACCGATCGCGCGATCGTACCTGAGTTTACCTCATTAGCAATTCCTCATTACCAATTCCCTATTACTAATTCCCCATTATGAAAGACACTTCTTTGAATATTATCGCTATTTCTATCTTTGCCATCACCGTTTCAATATTGTTGGGGCCCCTATTCAACTTGCCAGAATCCGTACCTGCGATCGCCACTTTTTGCCTGTTGGGGCTAGCTACTCTCGACAGTTTCCAGTGGCAAGGTCAAGGCGGTACCATTTTATTAGATTGGCTGGGGGGAACTTCCAAACAAAAGCGCGATCGTATCCTTCACCACGAAGCCGGACACTTCCTCGTTGCCCACCTCTTGGGAATTCCCGTAACCAGCTACGCCCTCAACGCTTGGGAAGCATTTAAACAAGGCCAAACAGCCCAAGGCGGCGTCCGATTTGAAGACGAACAATTAGGATCTCAACTCCAAAGCGGCACTCTTTCCGCCCAACTTTTAGACCAATACTGCACCGTGTGGATGGCCGGAATAGTCGCCGAAAAATTTGTTTACGGCAGCGCACAAGGAGGAGCAGAAGACCGTACAAAAATCAGCGCAATTTTAACACAACTGCGCCGTCCCAGTTCCGAAATTCAACTCAAACAAAACTGGGGTTTGCTGCGAGCAAAAAACCTGATTGAAAGCCACAAATCAGCTTACGAAGCCCTAGTAGCAGCAATGGAAAAAAGAGCAACCGTAGCCGAATGCTGCGACATTATCCAGCAAAATTTGTAGGAGAAAGATTACGCACTCTTGCCTGATAAACCCGGTTGCTTTGTATATTTGTTACTAAAACCCAGATTTTACTTATAAACCGGCTTTAAGAGCGTAAATTTTATAGAGATTTAAAATTCATGTCAGAACCAAAAAATTTTGCAACAACACTGCAAACAGCGAACCAAAATACAGAAAAATTGCTGTGGCTGTTCGGTTTCCGCATCGACTCCGACACCGAAATACCAAATCTATATACTCTAATTGTTTATGGAGAACAAGAGCCGCCTTGGGAGCATCCCACTTTTGCAGTCAGTATAAATACTCAGACAATTGTCTGGCTAAGCTGATGGCATAATAGAAAGCAG
>NZ_JAUBPE010000097.1:0-22280 GCF_036700565.1 Microcoleus pseudofavosus SVA1_A4 | reverse complement strand
TTACTTAAATGGCTTAATTGGTAGACCTCGAAAAACTGCACAAGTATAAATACTTATCGCAAAAGTGACATGCTCCCCCGCCATATAAGTTGTCATCCCCTGATTTGGCATCGAATATATTGCCCGTGTTGCTACCCAGTAATTCATCATTTTTGGCAGTGCCTATTTGGATGCCGGATACACCGAGTATGGTGTTTTCAACTGAATTCGGTTGGTTTAAATTGGGATAGTCAATTGTGTCGCAGATGCAATCATCGTTGGGGATGTTGTTAGTTATTGGAGTTGGTGCGGGCGTTGGTGTTGGTGCGGGCGTTGGTGTTGGTGCGGGCGTTGGTGTTGGTGTTGGTGCGGGCGTTGGTGCGGGCGTTGGTGTTGGTGTTTGTATTGGTATTGGTATTGGTATTGGTGTCACCGATGGAGTCGGTGTCACAGATGGTGTCACCGATGGAGTCGGTGTCACAGATGGTGTTGGTGTCGGTGTCGGTGTGGGAGTTAGTGCAGTATCTAGAATCAAATTAACGGCAATTGAAGGAGTAGAAGTATTACCTGCGGCATCGGTAGCTGTAGCAGTCAAGGCGTAAGTACCATCAATTAAAGGAGTCGCGGGGGTAAAACTCCAATTCCCAGTAGCATCCGCAGCAGTAGTACCCAGAACAGTTGTGCCTTGTAAAATATTAACGGTACTATTAGCTTCCGCTGTCCCCGTCAGAGTCGGAGTGCTATCGTTAGTTGCACCACTGGTAGTTATGAGAGTAGGTGTTGCCGGTGCTGCAGTATCTACAATCAAATTAACGGCAATTGAAGGAGTAGAAGTCTTACCTGTCGCATCGGTAGCTGTAGCAGTCAAGGCGTAAGTACCATCAGTTAAAGGAGTCGCGGGGGTAAAACTCCAATTCCCAGTAGCATCCGCAGCAGTAGTACCCAGAACAGTTGTACCTTGTAAAATATTAACGGTACTATTAGCTTCCGCTGTCCCCGTCAGAGTGGGAGTATTATCGTTAGTTGCACCACTGGTAGTTGTGAGAGTAGGTACTGTCGGTGCTGCAGTATTTACAATCAAATTAACAGCAGTTGAAGGAGTAGAAGTATTACCTGTCGCGTCGGTGGCTGTGGCAGTAAAGGGGTAATTGCCATCAGCTAAAGCTGTTGTGGGAGTAAAACTCCAGTTACCTAAAGCATCTACAATCGCAGTACCCAGAACAGTTGTGCCTTGTAAAATACTAACGGTACTATTGGGTTCCGCTTTCCCTACCAACGTTGGAGTGCTATCGTTAGTTGTGCCACTGGTAGTTGTGAAAGTAGGTGTTGCCGGTGCGGTAGTATCTACTATCAAATTAACAGCAGTTGAAGGAGTAGAAGTATTACCTGTCGCGTCGGTGGCTGTGGCAGTAAAGGGGTAATTGCCATCAGCTAAAGCTGTTGTGGGAGTAAAACTCCAGTTACCTAAAGCATCTACAATCGCAGTACCCAGAACAGTTGTGCCTTGTAAAATACTAACGGTACTATTGGGTTCCGCTTTCCCTACCAACGTTGGAGTGCTATCGTTAGTTGTGCCACTGGTAGTTGTGAAAGTAGGTACTGCCGGTGCTACTGCATCTACTATCAAATTAACGGTAGTTGAAGGAGTAGAAGTATTACCCGCGGCATCGGTAGCTGTAGCAGTAAAGGCGTAAGTAGCATCAGCTAAAGCTGTTGTGGGAGTAAAACTCCAGTTACCTAAAGCATCTACAATCGCAGTACCCAGAACAGTTGTGCCTTGTAAAATACTAACGGTACTATTGGGTTCCGCTTTCCCTACCAACGTTGGAGTGCTATCGTTAGTTGTGCCACTGGTAGTTGTGAAGATGGGTGCGTTGGGGGCAACAGCATCTATTAATATGCCTGTGGTGCTGGCGTTGGTGAAGGTGAGAATAGCGTTAGCATTGTTGGCATTTTTAATGGTAGAAGCGGCGGGTAAACTTAAGGCTGTGCCAAGTGTGATGCCGTCAGTATCTAGGTTGCCGGTAACAACACTGTAGCGGAAATTGTGGGTGGTGGCTGATGCTCCATTACCATTAAGAATAGCGTTGACAGTACCGCCAGTATTTAGGGTAATGGGTAAGTTGGCAGCGTTGGTGATGGTGACTGCTTCGTTGAAGGTAACGGTAAAGTCGAGGTTTTCTCCTGCTACATAGGTTTTGTTCGCGGGTATGCTGACATTGGTGATGGTAGGTGCAGGGTTTACGGTGATGGTGAAAGGTAGGCTGGTGGAGGTATCGACTCCGCCGTTAGCAGTGCCACCGCTATCTTGCACTTGCACATTAAAGGTGGAGGTACCAGAGGCGGTGGCGGCGGGGGTGTAGGTGAGGTTGCCGCTTGCATCTACTGCTGGCGCTGTGGCAAATAAGCCAGGGGTGCCGATGCTGCTAACTGTGTAAGTGGCAGTTTGAGTGGCTTCATCGGTTCCCCCACCAGGGCTGAAGGTAGCCCAATTTGTGATGGTTTGCGCCCCTGGATTTTGATTGACTGTGGTTGGGTTGGTGGCGGTGAAACTCGGAATGTCGTTGACGGGATTAACGGTGACAGTAAATGGTTTAGTTACAGTGCCAGTATCCGCATCTGTGACGGTGACGCTGATGTTAGCAGTGCCGTTAGCGTTGGCTATGGGGGTGTATTTGAGGGTAGCTGTGCCATCATTGTTGTTAGTAATGGTGGGCGTACCAGTTAAGGTCGTGTTATCGGAAATGGCTGTGATATTGAGGGCGTTAGTTGCGGTTTCGATATCACTTATGCCTGTGAGAGTAATAGTTTGTTCGGCTGCGTCTTCATTAATTGCAGTTGGGTTAGTGATGGTGTCGAGGAGGGGTACATTGTTAACTGTTGATGCTAATGTGTAGTAGCCATCATTGAGCAAGCTGGTATCAATACCGTTAAAAATTACTTGGTCGCCACTGATGGTAGCATTGTCGGTAGTGAAGGTAGCAATTTTGTTAACAAGAGCGAAATTACCTGTTGTGCCAGAGCGATACAATAAACGATATTTCCCAGTAGGAGTACCACCTAATCCAGTGTCGGAAAAGTCGAAGGTGAGGTTGGCTGTTCCACCAGCAGTGCCGATGTCAGTTTTATCGAGATACCACACGCGAGACAAACGATTATTTGCACCAGTGGGAAGGTCTGTTGTGACATTGGTAGCATTGGCTGTTTCTATTTGACCGGCAAGTAGATAGTCGCCGTTATCTTGCAGGAATGTGCCATTATCAATGATTAAACCGCCTGTGGTGTTACCAGAAATGTTGCTGCCATTGGCTTCTTTGCCAATGCCTGCTACATTCCAGTCGTAGTCACTACCGACATTATCGCCGACATATTTATCGTTACCATTAGTGAGACCGTATTTGGCACTTAGGTAATTGTTAACGATGGTTGATTCTGCATCATTGAGAGCGCGGTTGTAACTAATTACTTCTGCTACGCTCCCGTTGTAAAAATTAGCGCTGCCAGGATGGTTTACGTATAGACTTTGACCTGCGAGGTTAAAAGTGGAAGCAGTGGCATCCGATGCAATGCTTGTACCATTTCTCTCTATTCTTTGTCCAACACCTTGTTCTGAGCGAAAATGCCATTCATAAGGAGTGTTTGTAGTGCCACCCCATGCTGGACTTAGCCTTCCTCCAGCAGCAATATTACCCATGTCCCAGTATACGTTAGAATCACTCCAAGGTAGATGAACGATATATCGGTTTGTGGCGCCGGGATAACCGCTGTTCCCGATAACGGCACTTTGGTTAGCGGCTTGAGTATTTGCCACAATAAATAGGGATGTGGAAGTAGTGGCAAAAGTAGCAGGTAAAGTTGGAGTTTGTAAGTTTTTTGCTGTGCCATTAAAACTGACAACTGGTTGTCCGTTGATAGCGTTAATCGTGAAGGTGGGCTGGCTGCCGGCTATTGCTTGTGTTGCGTTTAATCCTACGCCAGACTGATCTGCCCAACTGCTGACAGTAGTAGTAGCGGTGACACCTTTATCACCTCGCAACCACCACTGTAGTTCGCTGGTTCCATTGGTGGAACCGATGCCTCCAGGGCCATTGCCTAAAATACCACTGTAAGCGGCTGTGACTTCTGGAGAAAATGCTAAAGCCGCTTGAATTTTACCGATGATAAATTCTAAGTTCCAGTTTCCTCCTAATTTGGCATTTCCTGTGAGAGTAGTGGATGCTGCAACATTGGCTTTCGTTAATTTACTGAGGCGTTTAACGAAGGCTTTTCCTTGCTCAGTTTGGGCAACATTACATCCGTAGAGGAGAATATCTGCGTTAGCTTTTAAGGCTTTACCCCATTGTTTGACGGTGGCTTCGTGGGTTTCTAGGGTTGTTTCGTTGAGGGGAGAGTTACCCAGAAATAGAGTGCCGTCGCTACCATGAGAAACAATGTGAATGGATGATAATTCTTGGGTTGAGGCTAAGGCGTTTGTAATTTGATCGATGCCGCTGAAACTTTCATTTAAAATGACAATTTTAGCGCCATCAATGCCTTCAATTAGGCTTTGATGCTCCTGCACAGAGGAGTCAACGAAAATTATTTGATTGTTCACAGTAGATGACCTGATGTTTTTTGTAACCTACCCATAGCTTAACAAAATCATGTAGGTCTGTTACCCCTTAGCGAAAACTTTACAATTGTTAAAAGTATAAAATTTAAGCACAATATCTGCAATTTGTCAATAGCTAAAACTAACAAATTTACCTAATGCTTTTCCTTACTATCCCTATTATCGACTCAACCACGCGATCGCTTCTCGAATCCAATCTTCCGCATTACCTTTCTTTAACAAACTCGGATCTTGACTAAGAGCCTGTAATGCCTGCCATTACCTCCGCCCCAGTATACCCTAAAGCGAGTAAAGTCATCTCAACTTCTTCTTGAATAACTGAACTGACTCCCGCAGGTACAGATGTTGACAAACCCTCTTGATTCCGCCATTCTGATAGTTTAGTTCTCAGTTCCAAAGCAAGGCGTTCGGCAGTTTTGCTCCCAACACCGGGAGTTTTGGCCAAGATGCGGGTATTACCGCCTACTATAGCTTGAACTAAGTCTTGCAATCCCAGAGTTTCCAAAAGTGCGATCGCGAGTTGTGCTCCAATACCGCTAACACTTACTAATTGTCGAAATAAATCTCGTTCCGCACCGGAAATAAAACCATACAATACCATTTGTTCTTCCTTGACTTGTTGGTGAGTTAATCCTCCGGGTGCGTCGCTGCGAGATATTGGATAAAACTTGCAGTGTGGTGTTAATCCTCCGGGTGCGTCGCTGCGAGATATTGGATAAAACTTGCAGATTGACGGGTGGCGACGCACCAAACAGCAGGCGATCGCAAGATTGTGTGTACTAGATATACATGGAATATGCTGTAATTTAGATATCCCTCAGAGGGTGTGGGTATAAGGGTATATTTTTTAGAAGAATTTTATTTGCTATTTTGCCAGACAGCATTAAGGTTGACGATATCTTTACAATCTAGACATCGCCCTTGTTAATTACTTTGGAATTTTTACCGCAGATGGCGGCTGATATAGGCGGATGGACGCTTCGGAGTGTTGGTTTGTATTTAAAGGCGATCGCCTTTTTGGTATTTTGTGTACTTAAGGGCGATCGCACTTTTGTTGATTCCTTGAATCTGCCGCAAATTTCGGATATTTATTTGCCAAAACGCCCCCGAATGCGATCGACAAACATATCAACTTCCGGCAACTTCATCTGACTGACAAACACCGCAAAAACTGCTAACCCCGCGAAACTTGCCACACTCAACTGCACTAATTGAATTACCAAACCTTCAGTACCCAAAACTCTTTGACAGCCTTGCAGAGTAGCCAAGGTAACGAAAGCAGTTAGAAAACTGCCAGAAGTTAACCCCAGAAAAGGCAAACTCCACTCCCGCCAAGGCAGGCCGCCCAGCTTTTTATCTAATAAGTACAAAAGCATAACCATCGAAAGAAGATTCACTCCCACCGTCGCCAAAACTAATCCGGGCGCGCCATAAGCTCCTACTAACAAATAATCCAGCAATCCGTTAAAAAAGATATTGATAATACTGACGCGAAAAGGGGTTTCTCCGTCTCCCAAAGCGTAAAATACCCGCACCACAACGTCGCGTCCCAAATACACAAACATTCCTATACTGTAAGCCATCAATATCGGCGTGACAAACTCCGAGGCTGACCGATCGAAAGCATAGCGTTCGTAAACAACGCGGACGATCGGCCCGGCAAGTGTTACCATTAAAGCGCTCAGGGGCAGCATCGTAATCCCCGTCAAAACTAAAGATTGACGAATTTTATGTTTTAATTCCGGCCAGTCTTTGGGTTCGGTGAGGCGAGAAAATATCGGCAAAAATGGTACTAAAATTACATTAGAAATGATGCCTAAAGGAGTCATAACTAACAAGCCGCTGTAACCCATCGCAGAGGCAGCTTGAGGGATGTAGGATGCGAAAAATAGGTCAGTATAGACATTAATTTGCAGCATTCCCGAGGATAAGGTAGCAGGAACCATCACCTTAATTACTTCTTGCACTCCGGGGCGTTTAAAATTAAACCGCAAGCGCAATGTTCCCAAGCCTGCTCGCCACTGCGTCGCTAGTTGCACCAACCACTGCAAAACTGCTCCCGCTAAAGTTCCCCAAGCTAACACTAAGCCGCCTGCTAGTGCGTATTCTGGCTGAATAATTTTGTCTCCGAGTTGCAGTGCGAGAATCCCCAAACCGCCGACAAGTGCAACGCTGGAAAATAAAGGGCTAATCGAAGGCAACCAGTACATATCGGCAGCGTTGAGAGTGCCGAAACCAATGCCGATTAAGCCTGAAAGTAATGCCATCGGCGCCATAATCCGAAATTGCTGGACGGCAATTGCTTTGATTTCTAAACCTTCTGCTGTTCTATTTAATCCCGGTGCTACCAAATCGATCAGCGGATCGGCAAAAATAATTAAAGCCACTGTCACCAACAGCAACAAGCCGCCAACTAAAGTAGTGATAGTCTCGACTAAGGGCGCTGCTTCTTTTTTGTCGCGGCGGGCTAAAACGCTGACTATGGCGCTGTGAAATGGCCCGTTAATCCCTCCGAGCAAAATAAATAAGAAACCGGGGATGACGTAGGCGTAGTTGTAGGCATCGACGGCGACACCGACTCCAAAGGCTGCGGCGATCGCAATTTGGCGCACCAATCCAAAGACTTTGCTAATCAGAGTGGCGACTGCGACAATGCCGGCAATGCCTGCTAGGGAACGAGAGGGCTTCTGTAATTCTGACACAAATAGTTACAAACGCTAGTGCTAAAAGGCTTCACTAAGTTTAATAGCAAATCGGGAAAATGATAACATGAATTCAGAAAATTTCTATTCCCAATTACCTTTACTGGACAATTTTATCAAGATTACCGATTTGGGTAATTTTGTTGACGTACCTGATGATTGGTACATTGTTGTCACAGATATTCGCGGTTCTACCAAAGCGATTGAAGCTGGAAAATACAAAGAAGTTAACTTATTGGGGGCTTGTTCGATCGTTGCTGTTTTGAATGTAGCGGGCAAAATTGAAATTCCCTTTGTCTTTGGCGGCGACGGCGCTACTCTGTTAGTGGGGCGATCGCTTTTACCCGCTGCTAAGATTGCTTTGCTGGCCACTCAACAAATGGCTAAAACTGAATTTGACATGGAGTTGCGAGTTGGGGCCGTGCCGGTTAAAGTTGTGGTAGCAGCTAATTTCCAGGTTAAAATAGCTAAGTTTAAAGTTTCGGAAAATTACAGCCAAGCTATTTTTAGTGGCGGCGGATTAACTTATGCTACTGAACTTATTAAAGACCCTGTTGCTGGTAAGATTTACAGTATTAAAAATAATGGCATTTCTGCAACAGCCGATTTTTCTGGATTGGAGTGTCGGTGGCAGGATATTCCCAGCAAGTTCGGGGAAATAGTCACGCTGCTGGTAATGGTGCGAGAAGATTTTGGTCAGCAGAGCCATCAATTTTATAGAAAAATTATCAAAAAAATTGAATACATTTACGGCAAGGAAAATTCTTTAAATCCAATCGATCGTGAAAATCTTAAATTGACATTGAATAGCGCAAAGCTGATTAAAGAAACTCTAGTTAGGGCGAGCAGTGCTAGTTGGTTAGACCGCCAGATGTATTTATCAAAAATACAGTTAGAGACGGCGGTTGGTTCGCTGTTAATGAATTTGAAAGTTAAGACAGAAGAGTTAGATTGGGGAGTTTATAAAGATATTGCGATCGCAGCTACGGATTACCGCAAATTTGATGATATGTTGAGAATGGTAATTTCGGGCAATGAGTGGCGGCGAAAAAAATTGACGCGGTACTTGGAAAGGAATTACCGCGAAGGCAAGCTGGTTTACGGTTTGCACGTTGCTGACAGAGCGTTGATGACTTGTTTGGTGTTTGAACGCAGCGGCCAACAAGTGCATTTTATAGACGGTGCTGATGGTGGTTATGCTTTAGCGGCGAAGGATATGAAACAAAGAATGAATCAATAAGTAAGCCTACCTAAACTAAAAACCGTCGTTTCGTGCTATCATGCCTCAAGCTAAAATCTAAAATCTAAAATCTAAAATCTAAAATCTAAAATCGAATGACCGTGCTGAAACTTTATCACAATCCGCTCTCTACTAACAGTCGCCGCGTCTGGATTGCCTTGCTGGAAAAAGAAATAGAGTTTGAATTAGTGGCGCTAAAATTAAACGGCGATCAATTTCAGCCTGATTTTTTGGCAATTAGTCCTTTTCACCACGTCCCTGTTTTAGCTGATGGGGATTTTCATGTCATAGAAACGCTGGCAATTCTTGATTATCTGGAAGCTAAGTATCCTGCGCCCGCCCTGCTACCGGAGGATGAAGGAGAAAGGGCGATCGTCCGCATGGTACAAATGGTGACAGTGAACGAATTGGCGCCGGCAATGAGTCCTTTGGTACGCCAGACTTTCGGCGGCGAAGCAGACCCGCAGCAGTTGGAGAAAGCACAGCAACAAGTAGCTACGGTACTGGGGTTATTTGAGGGTTGGTTGGGCGATCGACCTTTTTTTGGTAGCAGCAGTGGCATTACCCTCGCCGATGTTGTAGCGGGAGTTTCCGTGCCTTGGCTGCCCAGTTTGGGCATATCTTTGGACGAATATCCCAATTTAAATGCTTGGCCGGAACGCTTAAATCCCCCCGATTCTTGGCAAAAAACTCAAGCTAGTCCCGAATTGGTAGAAGCTTTTAAAGCGCAAATGAAACAGTTGATGAAATACCGACAAAAGCAACCTTTGAATGATGAAATGATGTAAAAAAATAAAAAATTTAACTCACGACAAAACTTAGGCAAGTAGCAGATTGAAACAGGTTTGTAGTTGCGCTTCAGCGCTGAAGCGCAACTACAAACATACTAAAATATCAAAATCTAATGAGTGACTTAATTTACAAATATCCTCCTCTTTTGCCCGGAATTCTCATCAAGCGGTACAAGCGATTTTTCGCAGAAATCGAACTAGCTTCTGGAGAAATCATCACCGCGCACTGTGCGAATACTGGCCCGATGACTGGTGTTTGCATTCCCGGAAATCCCGTGCTGGTATCTAGCAGCAACAATCCCAAACGCAAATTGGCTTATACTTGGGAATTAATTAAACTGTGCGACACCGAACCAACTTGGGTGGGAGTTAATACGGGTTTGCCGAATCGAGTAATTAAGTTAGCTTTGGAATTAGGCTTGTTTCCCGAGTTGGGCAATTACAGTTTAATTCAACCGGAGGTTATTTACGGAACTGATAAAAAAAGTAGAGTTGATTTTTTGCTGACTGGTGAGGAAAAACCGATTTTTCTGGAAGTTAAAAATACAACTTGGGCAAAAGAGGAGTTGGCTTTATTTCCCGATACAGTGACGGAGAGAGGACAGAAACATTTGAGAGAATTGATGGAAGTGGTGCGGCAGGGTTCGAGGGCTGTAATGCTGTATTTTATTAATCGCGGGGATTGTACTGATTTTGCTCCCGGGGATAGTGCCGATCGCCTTTACGGAGAATTGTTCAGACAGGCTAGGAGTGAAGGTGTAGAGGTTTTGCCTTGTCGGTTTGACGTGACGCCAGAAGGTGTTCGGTATTTGGGGTTAGCAAAACTGGATTTAAGTCAACCCACCTAATACTCAGATTCCAGACTTACTTAAGAATTGGGGAATCTAACAGCGCTCGCATTTAATGTTTCGCTTACAATTACACTATGTAGCATCTAATAAAAAAGAGCGATCGCACTATGGGAATGACCCTGACCGAAAAAATCTTAGCCAAAGCATCAGGCCGCACTAAAGTCGAGCCCGGAGAAAACATCTGGGTAGAAACAGATGTGTTGATGACCCACGATGTCTGCGGCCCCGGCACCATCGGCGTTTTCAAACGCGAATTCGGCGAGAATGCTAAAGTCTGGAATCCCGACAGCATCGTCCTAATTCCCGACCACTACATTTTCACCAACGACGAACGCGCTAACCGCAACGTCGATATTCTCCGCGATTTTGCCAAAGAACAAGGGATAAAATACTTTTACGACATCACGGATCGATCGGACTTCAAAGCAAATCCCGACTACAAAGGAGTTTGCCACATCGCCCTAGCCCAAGAAGGCCACACGCGGCCCGGCGAAGTGCTCTTCGGCACAGATTCCCACACCTGCAATGCCGGCGCTTTCGGACAATTTGCCACCGGTATCGGCAATACAGACGCGGCTTTTATCATGGGAACCGGCAAACTGTTAATCAAAGTTCCGGCAACCATGCGCTTTGTACTCAACGGCGAACTGCCGGATTATTTGTTAGCAAAAGACCTAATTTTGCAGATTATTGGCGATATTAGCGTTGCCGGTGCTAACTACCGGACAATGGAGTTTGCTGGCGATACAGTTGAGCGTTTGACGATGGAAGAACGGATGACGCTGTGCAATATGGTGATTGAAGCTGGTGGTAAAAACGGCACGGTTGCGCCCGACAAAACTACGTTTGATTACGTTACTTCGCGGACTGACAAACCCTTCGATTCATTTTACAGCGATGGGGATGCTAAATTTTATAGCGATCGCACCTACGATGTCACCAAATTAGAACCAGTCGTCGCCAAACCGCACTCCCCCGACAACCGCGAGTTGGCACGGAATTGCCGCGATGTCAAGATCGATCGAGTTTACATCGGTTCATGCACCGGCGGCAAAACCTCGGACTTTCTGAATGCCGCCCGAATTCTCAAAGGAAATCAAGTCAAAGTCCCGACGTATTTAGTACCGGCAACTCAGAAAGTTTACGAAGATTTGTTTGTCACAAAATACGACGGTCAAACACTTTCGGAAATCTTCTTAGGTGCCGGCTGCATCGAACCTGCCGCGCCTTCTTGCGCCGCTTGTTTGGGCGGCCCGAAAGATACTTTCGGGCGGATGAACGAACCGGAAATTTGCGTGTCTACAACTAACCGCAATTTCCCCGGCCGGATGGGGAATAAAGAAGCGCAAGTTTATCTAGCTTCCCCTTACACGGCGGCCGCGTCTGCCCTGACTGGGTATGTCACCGATCCGCGCGAATTCCTGGGTTAGATAGTTGCTTTTTACCAGTTGTAGGGTGCGTCAGACTTTCACTCTAGAATTTATCGAGGGTTTCGGATATGACGCACCTTATATTATGTTCGATCGATTAGTCTCGATCTGGGCGGGGGCGGGTTTATTGTATTGTCGATTCTAGGCGATTATTGTCGCTGAACTCGCCCCTACAAGACATGGAATTAGATCGTAACCGATCGATTCATCTTAAATTAAATGAACAAGCTAGGTGAGATTTGAAAATAATCACCGAGTGCCTTAGCTTGTGCTTTGCTAATGGATCGCTTGCCGTTCACAACTTCAGATACTACGCCGCTAGATCCGATGATACCTACCAAGTCTGCTTGGCGGGTGTCGCTGGATTCCATGATATGTTGCAAAATCTCATGAGGTTCGGATTTGTCTATCGGATAGTTTTCTGTCTCGTAAACTTCTATCAAAGTGACTAACAACTTGTATAAAACTTTCTCCTCTGGAGTGAGGTTTTTAGCAAATGTTAGCCTTTCTGCAACTGCCAGGAGGCGATCGTATTCTTCTTCAGTTTCGATCGCCTTGGGAGCAATTTCTGCGAGTAAGTTGCTGTAAGTCGTTCGGTCAAAAGTAAGGGTCATTTTTCCATTTTTCTTTGTCGTATTCAGAGTGGGTTAGGAAATATTTGTAGAAAACAGTTTGGTTCTCATAGTTAATCCCAACAATCAGGCGATAGTCGTTGCCTTTGATATTAAAGACGGTAAAGTTTCCTACTGCTTCGGCATCCCGATAAATTTTGCGAACATCCTCCAAGTTCTGCCATTCCGCTTTGTTGACAGTTTCTTTCCAAATCTCAATTTGGTTTTTGACATCCGGGTACTCAGCAGCATCATTACGGAGGTTGCGGAACGAAATTAGGTGCATTTGTTTTTAGCTTTTTGGTGGTTTTGTATTGCATCTCTTTCGCTTCCCTAACGTGGCTTATTCCATCACTTTATACAGGACTTACTCACCGATTTTATCTATAGCAATCCTAAATGAGTCGTAAACTTTTTACCCCACTCCAACCCTCCCCTTGGTAAGGGGAGGGAGTAAGAAATTCACAAATGATTTAGGATTGCTATATAGAGCGATCGCTGTCCACCAGAACTCTAAAGGTGATGTAAAAGTTCGGTTATGCAGCGTAATACCAAATCCGGGTTAGGCATCCCCTTTATTGTCATTGCGAGGGAAGCGAAGCAATCGCTTGCGTCTCTGCGATTGCTTTGCTTCCCTCGCAATGACGGAATATTTATAACAGGGGTGGTAAACTCGGATTTCGTATAAGTCCTGTTTGTATACTTATACTCTCATTTTGAGAGGAAGATGTCAAGGGTCGATCGGGTAAACATTTTTTAAGCCGCGTAGGTGAGTTGTGTTTGTGCAGCCGAGGGTGAAAATCCCATAGATAGATTTATTCAGCCCTAAGTTACCGAAAGACATTCGATCGCCCTTTAATCCCACAAAATTTCAAAACTCATGACAGCTCACAATATTTCTCGCAAAATTGCTACCACATTTGCTTTAATTGCTATTACCATATCATGCAGTTCAACTAAGACAGTAAATCAAGCACAGAAGAAAGCAGAAAAGCCGCAGCCACAGATTGCTTACGGCGATTTAATCGTTGACCCTGAATCAGAATATATTATGATTCCAGTTATTCTATCTGGTGTTGAAAAAGAATCTAGACGCGATCCTATCTCATCAAAATTATTTTCTGGAAAATCAAGCGGCAGCGGTACGATCGGTTACAATATGATTTTTTATAACAAAACTAACGGAAAATCTAATATTTTATTAAACAGAAAAGCCTTAATATCTAAATTTGAATATTTGCTAGGTAAAAAAAAGCCAGACAATCCCAGCAATCAAAATGGACAAACAAATCAACCGAAGCAAAATTCCTCAAAAAAAGTATCCAGCAAGCCTCAGAATCAATTGCTGTTGTTTCACATCATAGATAGCGACACAAATGCTGATGGCAAACTTGACGATGCAGACGCGATCGTTGGATATTTATCTAAGTTGGGAGGAAAATCGCTTCAGGCAATCACTCCGCCCGATACCCAGTTAATGAGTTGGGTATTTGATGAGAAGAGTGGCGCAATTTTTATTACAATTAGAAAAGACTCCGATGGCGATCGCAAATTTACCGAAAAAGATGATATCGATTTTGTCCGAGTTAGTGTCACCAAACCCAATGTTGGCAAAGAGATAATCGACGGTAAAAATCGGGAAGAATTGCAAAAAATTATGCTTAATTCAAAGTAAACATCAGCTTTGTACTGAAAATGACTGGATTGTAGGCTATTGTCCGCGCTATCTTTGGGGGGATATTTTTCAACTTATCTCGCAGCATCGAGAATTGGTTCGCGTAGAAGTCGATCGCCTCAACCAACCCCCAACGCCGCTAAAGTTCCGCTTGCTGTGCAAGATGACCGCCGATTGGCGAGACTTTCGCCCCTTCTCCAGTCCGATGTACCAGCCGGTTAGCAGTGATGTTTTAGCTGCAAGTGCGATCGGGTAATCAGCAAAACTAAGTAAAATTATCATCACAAAATGAGGGAATAACTCAAGTTAATTATTCTGAATTGAATACAGAAGATTGCACAATTTATACAAATAATTAGCTAAGTGTTGACATTTTTACCACAAAGGAGTAACTTTAATATAATTTATTGATTCCAAATTTCGCAGTTTCAGTTAAGCCCATACAATTTATGAAAATTAGAGCTACACATTGCTAATGCTTTCCATTAGTATTCTTGCGCTGCAGGAAACAAATTTGAGTTCTACTTTTTAGAAGTAAAATTTAATCTGGGTGCGAAATTGACCGATCGTAAACTTCAGATAGAGTGTGAGTATGAACAAAAAAATAAAGATTGGGGTTGCTGAAGCTCTGGGTACTTTTGTGTTGGTATTAGGTGGATGTGGCAGTGCGGTTTTAGCTGGAGACAAAATCGGCTTTTTGGGAGTTTCGATCGCCTTTGGTCTGTCCCTCTTAATCATGGTTTATACGCTCGGGCCTATCTCTGGATGCCACATTAATCCGGCGGTAAGCATCGGTTTAGTAGTTGCCAAACTGATCGATGCTGTTTTGCTTCCTTATTATATAGGAGGTCAGATTTTAGGGGGAATTTTAGGCGGTCTTGTTTTGTATATGATAGCATCAGGAAAGCCGGGTTTTGATGCGGCGACTTCGGGATTTGCGTCTAACGGTTTTGCAGAACATTCTCCCACTGGTTACGGACTTTTGGCAGCAGCTTTAACGGAAGTTGTACTGACTGCTTTTCTGTTATTTACAATCATGGGCACTACCCATCCCAATTATCCCGTCGGTTTGGGCGGAATTCCGATCGGCTTGATGCTGGTGTTGATTCACTTAATCGGAATTCCCGTAACCAATACTTCAGTTAACCCGGCTAGAAGTATCGGTGTGGCACTTTTTCAAGGCGGATGGGCAATCCAACAGTTGTGGGCGTTTATTGTATTCCCAGTGATTGGTGGAATTCTCGGCGTTTTGGCTTATAATTTCATTAAACCGACTCTGGAAGAAATTTGATCTAGAATCAGAAATAAACCGGGTTTCTTGAATTTTTTATGGTGGTAAGATTCATCCGGCAACTTAAGAAACCCGGTTTGTCGATCGCACAACTCGATTAAATTACAAGTATTTCGGTAAATAGGTGGCATGATTACGATCGTGATGGGAGTCTCCGGTTCGGGGAAAACTACTGTTGGCAAGTTGCTGGCGCAATCTCTCAATTGGGATTTCAGCGATGCCGACGATTTTCACTCGCCAGCCAACATCGAAAAAATGAGTTTGGGCATTCCTTTAGAAGATGCCGATCGCCTTCCTTGGCTGTTACAATTACAAGCTGCAATAGACTGGTGGCTTTGGGAAAATAGAAATGTGGTTTTAGCTTGTTCTGCTTTAAAAGCATCTTACCGCGAAATGCTCTGCCGAAACGAGCAGCGGATAAAAATAGTTTATCTTAAAGGTTCTTTTGAGCTATTCGCAGCCCGGTTAAAAAATCGCGAAAATCACTACATGAAAGCAGACTTGCTGTCAAGTCAGTTCGATACTCTCGAAGAACCAGAAGATGCAATTATTATAGATGCTTCGCAGCCGCTAGAAATAATCCTGCGCGAAATTAGAAATCATCTCAAATCCGGTGGTATTGGAATTATTTAGTGCGAGCGTCTGATATGTGTTAATGGCCCCCAAATAAAATTTGTTTGTAGTGAGGACTTTAGTTTTCATAAAACTTTGAGGTTTTGCGTGCTAATTTTTGTACAGATACAAGAAAGCTTCTACTTCAGCGGCGGTTGGTTGAGCAGCAATTGCCCCGGGTTTCATCGCTGTCATCGCACCCACCGCGCTCGCATAAGTTACAATTTTTTTTGCTATTTCTGGATCTGCTAAATTCTTAATTCCATGCTTGCACAACTGCCGCACAAAACCAGCCACAAACCCGTCCCCGGCACCTGTTGTATCCTCAACATCTATTGCAAAGACGGGGATTTTTCCTTCATTTTCCGAGAGACAATAAGCGCAACCTTTCTCGCCAGCAGTTACCAAAACTCCTTCTACGGAATCGAGGCGGTAGGTAATAGCTCCAGCGTCGGTTGTTGCAAACAACCATTCGGCTTCTTCGTCAGATAACTTGACAAAATCAACGTTTTTTAAGAGTTCTATAATGCGCGCTTTTGCTTCGTCTGGATCTGGCCAAAACACCGGACGCCAATTGATGTCAAGTATAATTTTAACATCGTACTGTTCTGCTAGTTCGATCGCTCTTTTTATCGCCTCTCGACTTTCAGGATAAGCTAATTCTAAAGTGCCTAGCACTAAAAATTCGGCATTTTCAAACAGCACCTCGGGTAATTGTGCAGCGAGGAGGTGGGTGTCGGCAAAATCCGCAGTATGAAATTCGCCAAAACCAGCAAAAGTTCGATCGCCCGCTTGATTCCGCAAGACATAAACTTGCCGCGTCGGCGCACTCGGATGGCGCTGCACTCCAGCGATATCAACCCCTACTTCTTGCAATACCTGCACTAGGGAATTCCCCAATTCATCCCCCCCTACAGCACCGATAAATCCCGCCGCCGTCCCCAATTTAGCCAAAGCACAGGCCACATTAGCAGGAGCACCGCCGGGATATGCCGTCCAAGATTCTACCTCTTCTAGAGATACTCCTGGTTTGTCTGCTAAACAATCAAATAAAATTTCACCCAGACACAGAACGCGAGGATAAGTCATATGAATTTTTGATGTTAGATTATAGATTTTAGACCAGGAGTAGACAGGTTAATAATTATTTTTAACCCATCCCAGAAAAATTGCAAGGTATTTTTTAATGGCTGCTCCTATAATATCAGACCTACTGATACTGACAGTTACTTCCTCAACGCACAAGTGCAGTGCGGGCGTATCATTAGTTTGACGTGCAAACACCTGCGGTTTTTTGGGCCCGGATGTCAGATGCGCGCCGGTAAAACGAGCATCCGCCACCCGACGCGCCTGCAGTGCAAGTGGCTGCGCGCGCTTTGTCGGCGCTGGGTTTGCACTCCTTGCGATTCTCCAAGCGAGTTGGTGCTTGACGGCCAAGAGGAGCAGCAGCAAATTTAATTTTCTCTTCATACTCGATCCGTCATCCTTTAGAATTGTAGATAGGTAAATATGCACACATAGGAAAAATTTATGAGCGGGAGCGTCTCTGGGACCCCTGTCACCCTGTCGGACAGAGAATTGCAAGTGGTAGAGTTAGTAGCGACGGGATTGACTAATGAGAAAATTGCCGAAAAGTTAGAGATTAGCAAGCGTACAGTTGACAACCACATTAGCAATATCTTGAACAAGACGCCCGCTGACAATCGAGTTACGCTGGTGCGGTGGGCGTTGCAGTGGGGGAAGGTATGTTTGGACGATATTAACTGCTGCGCTCTACCGAGGCCGATCGATAAAGAAGTATCTTAAATAGGGGTTATGGTTGGGGACAGGCAAAGAAATGATGCAAACGGCACAAGAAAAACAACTCCGCTATCAAATTCAATGCCCTGGATTGCCGCTGGCGGTGTATCGCGAAGTGGCAGCCCATTTGCGTCAAGTTGAAGGGGTGGAAACCGGTTTAATTCCGCAGCAGTCGCAGCGGTTTGATTACAGCGACAGCCAAGTTGGGGGTTTGTGGATACAGTATCCTGAAGGGTTCGATTTGGTCGATCGCGAGCGAGTCGATCGCATTTTGGCTTATTATGGCGATCGTTACGGAGCTTGGGAATTATTAAGTCATTAGTTATGGGGAATTGTTAGGTGTTGACTGTTGACTGTTAACTGTTAACTGTTGACTAACAACTAATAACCGTTAACTAATAACTAATGACTACGGACTAATGACTACGGACTAATGACTAACAAAATGAGTGAAATTCAAACTTTACCTGGAACGTGGGATATTTTGCCCGCTGAAATTCAATACTGGCAAAATATAGAAGAAGTCGCTAGAACAATTTTGAAAAAAGCGGCTTATCGAGAAATTCGGACACCAATTTTTGAACGGACATCTTTATTTGAACGCGGCATCGGCGAAGCTACCGATGTTGTGGGTAAGGAAATGTACACTTTTAAAGATAAGGGCGATCGTTCGACTACTTTGCGTCCAGAAGGCACCGCCGGAGTAGTGCGAGCTTTTATTCAAAACAGTTTGTACGCGGCGGGAGACGTGCAGCGTCTGTGGTATGCGGGGCCGATGTTTCGCTACGAAGGCACGCAAGAAGGAAGACAGCGGCAGTTCAATCAAATTGGCGTGGAAGTCTTGGGGAGTGCGAGTCCTCGTGCGGATGTCGAGGTAATTGCGATCGCCTGCGACATCCTGCAAACCCTCGGTTTAAAAAATTTGCGCCTGGATATTAATTCTGTCGGAAATAAGCAAGACCGACAAAATTACCGACAAGCTTTGATCGATTATTTTACACCGCACAAAGACGAATTAGATACAGATTCTCAAGACCGCTTGACTCGAAACCCGCTGCGGATATTGGACAGCAAAAATCAGCGTACTCAAGAAATTGTAGCTGGTGCGCCGAGTATTTTGGACTATTTGGGAGAGGAATCGCGATCGCACTTCGAGCAAGTGCAGCAAATGCTCACAAATTTAGGAATTAGCTATCAGTTAAATCCCAGATTAGTGCGCGGTTTAGATTACTATACCAACACCGCATTTGAAATTATCTCCGACGATTTGGGAGCGCAATCAACAGTTTGCGGAGGCGGCCGCTACGACGGTTTAGTAAAGGAATTGGGCGGCCCAGATACGGCGGCCGTCGGTTGGGCACTGGGTATCGAAAGGTTGATTATCCTGCTGCAAAAGTTGCAACCTTTGCCCGCGCCGAAGTTAGATTTCTATTTGGTATCCAGGGGCGAAAAAGCAGAACAGCAATCGGTATTTTTAGCTCAAAAATTGCGAAGTGCCGGGTTTAGTGTAGAGATAGATTTGAGTGGTAGCCCCTTCAAGAAACAGTTTAAAAGAGCCGACAGAAGCGGTGCTGTTGGGTGTTTAGTTTTGGGAGATGCGGAAGCTGAAAGTGAGACTGTACAATTGAAGTGGTTGGCGAGTGGTGAACAAAGTGCGATCGCCCAATCAGAACTGCTAGCCATGACCACCGAACTACAGCAGAAGATTAACAACCCTTAGAACTCTCGGTTTTAGCCCAGTCTAGATCCCCCTAAATCCCCCTTAAAAAGGGGGACTTTGAATTCCAATCCTCTCGTTACCAGGCTCTGCCCGGTAACGCAGATCCAGAGGCTCTGCCTCGTCATTAAGGCATTAACATGAATCCCAAAAACCCAAAGATATAATTTAAACATTAAAACATTTAACCTCTGATAAACTATGTCTGTAGCAACTAAAAATCCTGAAACAAAACTCACAATCACCTGGCCGCTACTGCCAGAAGATTTTCAACTACCAGACGACCCCGTGGAAGACGAAAGCCAACCATTATTCGCCGCCGCTTTGCGCCAACCGCTAACAGGATTTCCTGAATTAATGCAGGATGCCTTAGTTGTTTCTAACTTTGCCCTGTGTGCCGGCATAAGTTTCCCAGCATCAACCAGCGACGAACAGCGCATTATCTGCAAAGCACCAGATTGGATGTACGTGAAACCCGTCAATCCAAAAAATGTCTCTCAAGTACGCCGCAGTTACACGCCACACACAGAAGGAACCATCCCCCAAATCGTGATGGAATTTCTTTCAGAAACCTATGGAGAAGAATACTCGGTAGAGTTTACCTCGCGGGTGGGAAAGTGGTATTTTTACGAGCAAGTAATCAAAGTCCCTAGATACGTCATATTCCGAGCAAAAACCGCTCATTTAGAAGTTTACGCTTTAGAATTAGAGCGTTACAACTTGCAAAAACCCGATGAAAACGGACGTTATTGGATACCGGGATTAGACTTGTTTTTAGGAATGTGGGAAGGAACGCACGAAGGGAGAACAGGCTGTTGGTTGAGGTGGTGGGATGCAGAAGGCGAGTTGTTGCTTTGGTCTGAGGAAAGAGTAGAACAAGAACGCCAGCGGGGCGATCGCGAAAAACTCCGCGCTGAAAGATTGGCCGAAAAACTGCGTCAAGCCGGGATCGAGTTAGACGATGAAGAGTGAAATATCGATTGATTAGTCGAATTCGATCGCGTTTTGGTATGATGGCACTCTCGTGGTGCGGGCATCCAGCCCGCCCTTGCGTCACTTTGCACTCCTATGTTAATCGAACGTCTCCAGCCGATCGCCTGGACAAAAAAAACGCGACTCATCTCCTTATTTTCCGGTTGCGGTGGCATGGATTTGCCATTCCACCAAGCCGGATTTGAGGTAGTTTGGGCGATCGACTCCAATCCATACGCCTGCAAAACATTCCGCAGAAACATCGCCGATGTCATCATCAACGACAGCATAGAAAATATAGACATTGCACAAGTTCCCGAAGCTGAAATATGTATAGGAGGCTTCCCTTGTCAAGATTTCTCCCTAATTTGGAAGCGGCCCGGACTTGAAGGAACTAGAGGCAATTTATATACATACTTCCTCGATTTTGTCAACAAAAAAAAGCCCAAAGCTTTTGTAGCAGAAAATGTAAAAGGCTTATTAAGTGCAAATAATTATCAAGCAATAAAACAAATAATTTCTGACTTTGAAAGTATTGCACCAGGCTACTTAGTTAAACCTAAACTCTACAACTTTGCTGATTACGGAGTTCCCCAATTTCGCCAAAGAGTTTTATTAGTTGGCATTCGGATGGATACAGGATTTAACTTTGTGCATCCTCAGCCAAAATACGGTATAAATCGCAAAAATCCTTATCGAACTGCGGGCGAAGCACTCAAAAATGTAGAAACAGTTCTTGACAATAACAAACATCATAAAATTCATTCCCGCACCGTTGAAATTTTGAATCGAATTAAACCGGGAGGCAATTTTTCGGATATTCCCAAGGACAGTCCATACTATGTAAAAGGTATGATCAGTCACGTTTATCGGCGAATTCATCCAGATAAACCATCATCGACAATCATTGCTGGTGGAGGTGGCGGAACTTGGGGTTATCATTATTTAGAACCGCGTTCTTTGACAAATCGTGAAAGGGCAAGATTGCAAACATTTCCCGATGATTTTGTTTTTGAAGGTTCTACGACTGAAGTACGGCGGCAGATTGGGAATGCCGTGCCGCCGGAGGGAATTGCGGCTGTTGTTGAGGCTTTAATTCCGCTATTTAAGGGGGATTATACCCAAGTTGATTTATATGAAATGAGTAAAAAGTTGCAGGGTATGTCAATTCAGGAACGATTAAAATGGGCTGAATTAGAGGTGTCCGAGCAGAGTTTACAGTTAATTTGAAAGTGTGATATAATCAAGATACCTAAGTCAGACGAAGCTTAAATCTTATGTCTAATTCAGGTTATAGATGTTTTTATTTATCGATGTGTGTAACATTAATCATTACGCGCGTGAACAAAAACTTAACGACAGGAAAACCCTCTAGAAACACACCTCATTACGAGTATCCTCAAGACATACCTGAGTGCTATGCGGATATCGTAGAGGAACTGCGGACTCAGGCTCAAGATGTTCGATCGATCCATATTGGAAAACCCAGTGGTCGTAATGCTGCGGCTGCCAAACTAGAACTCGCAATGGGTAGAGTTTATAGCGAAAAAGCTACCAGCAAGAAAAAGCCTCTCAATATTCCAGGCCTAGACAATGGGCCAAAGTTGTGTTTTCCCCAAAGGATTGACAGAGCAGCAGCCTCTGAAAATTACAACGAAAAACACGCTGAGTACAAGCTCTTCAATGCACTTGCAGCAGAGTTGGAACGAGATAGTGTACCTTCTGAGGCGATAGGAAGGCTTTACATTTACACAGAGATATGTGTTCGGGCTGCAACACTACCTGCGATGAAGACTTTGCTAGGCCGTTCCCCAACATTGAAGTGATTATCTTCTACGAGGAGCCATATCCGTAGAAATATAGGATAAAAAGCCAGTAGAGCCAAGCAAGGCTTTTCTGGCTTTTCTGGGTAAGATATAACAATACTCCGGACAGTTTTTAAGCAGCTAAAGTACCATAAGACAAGACTGAAGGAAGGTTAGGGTGATTTAAAATCA
>NZ_JAUBPE010000096.1:0-22575 GCF_036700565.1 Microcoleus pseudofavosus SVA1_A4 | reverse complement strand
GATAGTCTTACCCGATGGTAATATCTGATTGCCTCTTCTATGATACATTATTGCGTTGACAATTAATCCACCCTGCCAACCCCCCCTTGCTAAGGGGGGGCTTAACAGGGAGGAATTGAGATAACTCTTCTTCCTCCCCTTGATAAGGGGGGGACTGAGGGGGGGTTGTTAATAAGGTTTGTCGCAATAACTCGACGAAGGCACGGGTGCGCGACATTTCTGATATTTCTAAGGCTTCATCAAATCTAGTTTGGGCCACTAGGACTTGTTGCAGCAGGCGATAGGTAGATATTTGGTTTTCAAAGATTGAGACTTTGTGGTCATTACTTACTAATTCAGAACGCAGAGTTTCATGAATTGCGATTGAAGCGCGAAGTGCTGTTTCAGCTTCAGAAAGTTGGTGAGTTTGTAGGAAAGTATTTCCCAAATTGCTGAGAGAGATTGACTCTCCCACGCGATCTCCGATTTCCCGTGAAATCTCTAAATACTGTTTTAGGAATTCGATCGCCCTATGGAATTCCCCTAGGGATACGTAAGCCATGCCCAAACTGCCGAGGGAATGAGCTTCTCCTTGGCGAGATCCGATTTCCCGTGAAATCTTTAAATACTGTTGGTGAAATTCAATCGCCCCCTGGTATTGGCCTAGGGATTGGTAAGCATAGCCCAAACTCCCGAGGGAAACAGCTTCTCCTTGGCGATATCCGATTTCCCGTGAAATCACTAAAGACTGTTGCTGAAAATCGATCGCATTCTGGTATTGCCCTAGGGATTTGCAAGCATTGCCCAAACTCCCGAGGGAATTAGCTTCTCCTTGGCGATCACTTATTTCCCGTTTAATCACTAAAGACTGTTGCTGAAAATCGATCGCCTTCTGGTATTGGCCTAGTGAAGAGAAAACAACCCCCAAATTGCCGAGGGAAGCGGCTTCTCCTTGGCGATATCCGATTTCCAGTGAAATCTCTAATAATTGTTGGTAAAATGCGATCGCCCTGTGGTATTGCCCTAGGGAATAATAAGCATTGCCACAATTGCCGAGGGAATTAGCTTCTCCGTGGCGATTTCCGATTTCCCGTGAAATCTCTAAATACTGTTGGTGAAAATCGATCGCCGTGTGGAATTGCCCTAGGGAACCGTAAGCATTGCCCAAACTGCCGAGGGAAGCAGCTTCTCCTTGGCGATCGCCTATTTCCCGTTTAATCACTAAAGACTGTTTTAGGAATTCGATCGCCCTGTGGTATTGCCCTAGGGAATCGTAAGCATTGCCCAAATTGCCGAGGCAATTAGCTTCTCCTTGGCGATTTCCGATTTTAAGACAGATAGTTAATGCCTGTTCCCAAGAATGCAAAGCTTCTCGAAATTGACTGATTTTATACTGCTGATTGCCTTGTTCAAACAGTCTTTCTGCTTCCGCTTTTCGGGTGACTGCCACTGAGGTGTTGTCATTCATCCCAAGCAGTATCCCGGCACAATTCATCAACCGATTAGCGTTATTTAGTTGCCCAAATCTTCTAAGATTCTCTGCCTCTTCTAGCATTGCCGCCACCAAGCCATCATCCCGCAATTCCGGGTGAGTCTCTAATACCTCCGCTTCTTCGCCGCTGGGACAGGTTAGCAGTTGATTTATCAGGTTGAGATAGGCTTGTTCGCGTTCTGACTTCATTGCGATTTGCGATTTGGGATTGTGCGATCCATTAATTTATTATCGGTTAAACTCATCTGTTTGGGGCTGGCCATGCCAAGATTTTTGTAGGGGCGGGTTCGCCAACAATACCTAACGAGTACCAACAATTTATATAAACCCGCCCCCACCACCAATAACCCACATCAACCTTATATTTGTATCGAAATGCTAAAAGGTGGGCGATGATTTGTCGTTGGGTGGGGCGGGTTTACGAGATTGTGGGTTTTAGGCAATTATTGTTGATGAAACCCGCCCCTACAAATAATGGGGATGTTTGATGGTTTTTGTAATATGGAAAACCCGGGTTTGTTTCTATTTAACTCTTAGTCTCCGAAGGCGGACTTCGTTTATGAATAAGCGATTTCAATAGCCGAATTATCTAAGATTATCTCCCGATTAATCAATCGGGAGAATATCAAATTTACTCAACAATCCAAGGAGTTAAACAAGGTGTCCAAGCACTCAATTCTTCATCCTTAAACCAGAGGCTAATTTCCTGGTTTGCAGTTTCCACAGCATCAGAACCGTGAATAATATTGCGACCGACATTCACAGCCAAATCGCCGCGAATTGTCCCCGGTTCCGAATTCAAAGGATTGGTTGCGCCAATGATTTTTCTCGCTGACGCCACAACGCCGTCGCCTTCCCACACCATCGCCACCATCGGACCCGAAGTGATGAAGTTTACCAATCCAGCAAAAAAGGGTCTTTCTTTGTGGACACCGTAATGCTGTTCGGCCAGTTCGCGAGTCGCCGTCATCAGCTTCATGCCAACTAGCGTAAAGCCTTTGGCTTCAAAACGACCGATAATTTCGCCAACGAGTCCGCGCTGTACACCATCGGGCTTAATCGCTAAAAAAGTGCGTTCCAAGATTAACTCCTACAATTTTCTTAACTGATACAAAAGATAGATTAACCCAGAACGCACCCAAAGGCAATTCGCCCTGGAAATTTGTCATCTATACTCATTGCCACACAAGTAACTGTCGCTAAGAGTAGCCTGACTCTCAACCCCGATTTAGTTGTGGAACACAATATGATGCAAATCACACTTTATCCTGACTACAAACACAACTAAACATGATATCAAATACAAAGATATTTCCTAAAAAACCTCGATAATCAAGCAAGGTGTGAAACCCCTGTTTAAATAACTTAGTGAGGGTGCGAGGCTATGAAAGAAGTTCTAGAATTTATTCAAACACAAAAGCAAGAATTTGCACAGTTACCCTTATTTGCATTTCTAGCAAATCAAAATACTTACCTGAAACAAAGACTAATTTTTGCACCTATTCTGGCTCCTTTAGCTGTGGGGTTGAGCGATTTAAATAAATATGCAATCAGAGAATCTTCTAGTAAAAACAAAGTTCAGGAACTAATTAATAAATATACTTATAACCACAACTATTACTGGCACGATTATCTAGAATACCTAGAGGAAGTTGGCTTTAACCAATCAATGACTTATGGTGATTTTAGACTGCTTTGGGGTGAAGAAACTAAAAAAACGCGATCGCTGTGTTCAGTGCTCGAACGCTACGCTTGGAAAGCCTCTCCCATTCAGAAACTGGTGTTAGTGCAAGTCCTCGAAGGAACGGCCACGGTTTTTTTTGAGGCGGCGCTAGCAGTGGTAATTGAATTACAGGAAATTACCCAAAAAGAATATGTTTATTTTGGAGGAGGTGATGTGGGTTTAGAAAATTATCACCTTTTAAACACCCCAGAGATGTTGCAAGTTTTAGCAGATATCAAACTTACTAATGCGGAACGCCAAGCAGCTTTAAAATTAGCACACAATGTATTTGAATTGTTTACAGAAGCGATGAACGAGCTGTTCCGACACAGCAAAACAAATTCTTGCAATACTGTGCTGCAAGTATCCTCAATTTCTGCGTTCGCTCATTGCCCGATCGACTGTCTCGATATTTAGTAATATCAATTCCGGTTGCACTCCTCATGATTGTTGACTGTTGACTGTTGACTGTTGACTGTTGACTGTTGACTCGATTTTATGATTCCGATGCAACCGGAAACGAGATAATTTAAACAATCACTAAATTATCTCGGTGTACCGCCGTTTCTACGCCTGCATAGCCTAAAATCTCAGCAATTTTATCTGACTTGCAGCCCTGGATTTGTCTTAATTCTAAACTGCTATAATTCACCAGCCCTCTAGCAATTTGCTTGCCCGCTGCGTCGCACAACTGCACGGAATCATCAGCTTGAAATTCTCCTTCTACTCGAGCAATACCCGCAGCTAAAAGCGATTTTCCGCCGTGGGAAATTGCTTTGACAGCACCTGCATCTAAATAAAGTTTTCCTGCCGGAATTAGCACGTTAGCTATCCAGTGTTTGCGAGCATTTACAGGGCGCGGTTGAGGCTCGAATTGAGTGCCGATCGACTCTCCGTTAAGTATTTTCTCGATATTACCAGGAAAGCAGCCGTCAGTGATGACTGTGCGCACTCCCGATGCTGTTGCTATTCTCGCCGCTTCAATTTTTGTCACCATTCCGCCGGTTCCCCAACCGCTGCGGGAATCTCCTGTTTGCACCTGGAATTCTGTGAGCTGTGCCATACTTTGGACTAGGGCGATCGGCTGCGCGTCGGGATTGCTGCGCGGATCGGCGGAATACAGCCGATCGACATCCGTGAGCACAAACAACCAATCTGCTTCTACCAAACTCGCTACTAGCGCCGAAAGCGTGTCGTTATCGCCAAATTTGAGCTCGTCTACCGCTACAGTATCGTTTTCATTGACGATCGGAATAACCCCCAACCTGAGCAGTTGCTGAAAAGTATTGTAAGCGTTAACATAACCGTTGCGCTGCACTAAATCGCCCCTGGTGAGCAATACTTGAGCGATCGGCTGTTGTAGAGTAGTAAACAAGTCATCGTACACCCGCATTAGCCGCCCTTGTCCTACAGCGGCTACAGCTTGTTTCAGAGCAATGTTTCGCGGGCGTTCCGTCAAACCCAAGCGCGCGCAGCCAACTCCAACCGCACCCGAAGAAACCAAGACTACTTGATGCCCTTGCTGCCGCAAATTGGCTAAAACCTCGACTAATGTAGCAATAGTTGACAAAGCTAAGTTTCCTGTACTCGATCGAGTCAGAGTCGAAGTTCCTATTTTAACAACAATAGTTTTAGTCATTGGTTTGTTGACTGTTGACGGTTGACTGTTGACGGTTGACTGTTGACTGTTGACTGTTGTTTGTTGTCATTAGTTACCAATGCCCTATGCCCTATGCCCAATTTAATCTTTAATTTTCAGAGATGCTCCCAAAGCTTGAGAAACCCAAACTTCAAAAGAGCGCATCGGATATTTCCGCACCGCCTCCCCAGCATCAACCATTGGTTCCACTAAAATAGTGAACATACCCAAACGATTGCCTGCTAAAACATCCGTAAAAAGTCGATCGCCCACCATCGCCACCTGTTCCACTGGCAAATTCATCGCAGTCACGGCCCTTCGCAACTTGCGGCGGGACGGTTTAGCAGCACCAGTGATGTAAGGTAGATTCAAAGACTCAGCAATCCGACCGATCCGAGCCTGACTTAAATTATTGCTCGCCAACCACAGGGATACCACCGGTTTAATTTCTTCCACCCACAAACTGAGTTCGGGAGAAGCATTTGTTGCTGTGAAGGGGACGAGAGTTTCATCCACATCCAAAACTAATCCTTTGATCTGATATTTTTCAAGAATATCAGCCGTTAAATTCACGATCGCAGTGCCGAGAACTAAGTCAGGCTGTAGTAGTTTACCCCAAGACATAAATATTAGTAATTGATAATTGGTAATTGGGAACTGGGAATTGGTAATTGGGAATTTAGAATTGGGAAGTGGTAATTTAGAATTGGGAATTTAGAATTTAGAATTGAAAATTGGGTATTTGTTATTTGTTATTTGTTGCTTGTTAGTGGTTGGTGATAATAACTAATAACCAATTACCCATTACCAATTACCCATTACCAATTACCCATTACCCATTGTCTCAGATTCGGTTATTGACCCGATCGCACTTGTCGGTCAACTTTAGCCACCGCGGCATCGTGTTCGGTCTGAGTGCGGCTGAAAATGTGAGTGCCGTCATACCGCGCCATAAAATACAGGTATTCTGTATTTTCTGGAGTCAGAGTCGCCTCCAAACTTGCTATTCCCGGAGATGCGATCGGAGTTGGCGGTAGTCCTACATTTATATAAGTGTTGTAAGGAGAAGGCGTTTCCACCTGTTTAAAAGTTAGAGGCTTCTCCTTAGTTTGCCTGATGCCGAGAGCATATTCAACTGTCGGGTCAGAACCCAACGGCATACCCTTCTTCAGACGGTTGTTGAACACACCAGAAATGCGATTGCGCTCGCTCGCAACCACAGCTTCTTTTTCCACAATACTCGCCAAAGTCACCCATTCTTTGAGAGCGAGCTTAGTATTCTGCTGATTTTTTTGATAGACCGGCAAAGCCAGCCGCTCGAAACGATCGAGCATTTGCTTGATGACAGCTTCCGGGCTAATTGCATCGCCGTCTAGCTGATAAGTATCCGGGTACAAAAACCCTTCCAAATGAGGCAGACCGCTCGGTAGCCAAGGGTATTGAGCGTAGGGAACTTGACTCGCCACCGCCATAAACTCCTTAGCCGGGAAAAAACCTTGCGCTTCAAAATAAGCGCTCATTTGTTGCAGCGACCACCCTTCTGGAATCGTGAAACTCTGCTGTACGACTTCACCTTTCCAAATTTTCTCAGCAACTGCACTCAGAGGCTGAGTCGGCGACAGTTGGTAAGTTCCTGCTTGAAAACCTCCGTCGCGGTTTTGCAGAGTCAGCCAGCGGGCCCACATATTCCATGCTCCTGCCGATCGAATTAAGCCCGCGGCCTCTAAATCCCGCCCGATTTTTTGACTGGGAGTACCCTCCGGGATTTGGATCGAAACTGCAGCATCCTCTGCCGGATTCCCCGAAGAGGAAGCTATTTTAGGCGGGGCAGAAGCCCAGCTCCACCAAGCCCAGCCCTGCCAAGCGCAAACGCCCCAAATTGCCGGCAGCAACGCCAGATAAAACAACCATTTAGAGAGTTGCGGAGTACCTTTTCGGTTCTCGCGCGCGCTGCTTTTTGTCAGTTGTTGTTTACTCATAGTCCGTTGTCCTCGATAAGCGGCGGTTAACTAACGACTAATGACTGATGACCTGCGATTGATGGCCGAAAAGTTACGGATACAAGCCCTTTAAAAGGCAGAATTCAAAGGCTCAATTCAACAGCCCGATCGTGAAGGCAGAAGGGGCAATCTCGAAAAAGTTCGATCGGGCGAGCAGTTTACTTTTTTATAAAATAGTAAAAAATTCTGCTTTTTGCCCTGTGGGCCTTCTGCCTTGAATTAATATCTAATCAAGCTCGTCAAAGAACTGGTCTTCCAGCATTGGCAACATCGGTTCCAGCCTTTGGAACTCTTCTTCCGAGAGCAATTCTGGCTTGCCGTCATCATTCATTCGAGCCAAGATAAAGAACGGGTCGAGAGGCGTATAAATAGCATATTCCTGTTCTTCGTGGTAGAAGCTAGTCAGCCACATCAGCTCCTCAAACTCCGACTCCTCATCCGGATCGGCGTCGGGCGTCAAATCCTCGTCTGGAAATTCCGGCAACTCGCCAACCACAGTCAGCGTCACCGCCGTGCGCCGGAGTGTCAAGTTCTGCTCTTGCAGGACAACTCTAGCGGTATCAAAAATTTTGTCAATTTCGGTCTCGTCTTCTACAGGAATTGCTGCTTCGTCGGTTTCGTCTCCCTGCCAAGTAAAAATTTCTACCGGAGAGTCGATCGGAATCAGCAAAGCGTATTCTTGACCTTCTAGGTTCATCGAATGTTCTATATTGCAAGTCAGCTCGCGCCCAAATTCATCCGTCAGGGTGACGGACTCTTCGTTGGAACTGCCATTCTCTTTGCGGTTTGGGGATGAGGACATCGCGTGTATCTTATTTTCCGTCAATAATTCAGTAATGTTTGCTTGACAATTGGGAGTTTTCGTGGCGATATTCTGGCCGATCGGGCGATCGCCAGTCCACAAGCTTAAACCGCGAGACTCGGGGCATTTTCCACGCAGAGAGTGCAGCGTTTAAATCTCAGTCGAGTCCGCAAGCGACAGTGAGGACAAATCACGATTTTGTGCTTCTTCAGTACCGAGGGTACAGCAGAATTTTCTCCCGTGTGTCAACGGTTACAGGTGTGCTTCGCAAACTTGCACAACTAGGATATCACGCCGTTGTTAAGCTGCTACGCATATAAAATGCTAATAGGGCATGGGGCATGGAGCATGGGGCATGGGGCATTGGGTAATTAATCTGCCTGTAGGGCATGGGGCATGGGGCATGGGGCATGGGGCATGGGGCATTGGGCATTGGGCATTGGGTAATTAATCTGCCTGCTGACTAATGACTACTGACTAATGACTACTGACTAATGACTATTTTTTGCCTCCGCTCGTCTAGCCACTGCTGCAAAATCAGGGCTGCTGCTTTGCGATCGATCGAACCCTTATTTTGCGACAGGGAAATCCCTTCTGCTTTCATCAATTCCTCTGCCTCAACCGAAGTCAGGCGCTCGTCCACGTACTCTAGAGGGAGTTCTAAGGCGGTGGCAATGCGACCCGCATATTTCTGCACTTGTCGGGCTTGAGCGCCCAATTCTCCGCTCAGGGAGTAGGGCAAGCCTGCAACCAAAATTTGCACTCTCCGCTCTCGGACGAGCTCTCTGAGATAAGCTACGTCTCGATCGAAGGACGATCGTACCAGAGTTGTAATCCCCGTAGCTATTAAACCAGTGCCGTCACACCCGGCGATGCCGACTCGTTTGAGGCCGATATCTAATCCCAGTGCTGAAATCCATAATTTCTCGTTGGACATTATCAATCAATCAATCAATTTTAGATTTTAGATTTTAGATTTTAGATTTACTGTTTTTTTGCGGAAATAATCTTATTTGACGGACCGCGAAGACGCGAAGTGCGCGAAGGAAGAAGAGAAGAGAAGAGAAGAAAGTAAGAAAAAAATACTTGATGCGTACCTTACTTAATGGTAGGGTGCGCCCAAGAGCAGAGACGGCTGCTTGGATGAAAATTTTCCTACTTTCTGCTTTTCACTATTAAGTATTAACTTTTCTCTTGGGAGCCTTCGTCTAGAGGCAATTCGGGCAATTTTAGAGGCAAAATGCTGCTGATATCTGTTGCTGCTGATTCGGAATTCTGGAAATTCAAGGGGTTAACTTGATTGGCTTGGTTGTTTCCTGAGTCAGCCAAGAGGGGTTTAATCTCACAGGACGGGGGCCCTGCTGCTGCTTCCCCAGCCATCGGGCCGAGCCAGGACATTCTGCCCGGTACGGGTTTGCGAGTTGGCTGGAAGCTCTGCAGCATTTCTGATAGCTGGAGTCCTTCGAGAGAAACCAACTTGGACTCCCGCAATTTGTGCCACACCGATCGAGACATCAGCAAACTGTGGGACTGGCGCACTGCTCCAAATTGCTCTAAATAAGCTTCCCGTTCCGGCTGATAGTCAGCGGAAGCCAGTTGCAGGCTTTGAACTGGGAAATCTTGAACGAGGCGCGCCATCTGGGATAGCAGTTCCGGGTACAGCCAAGTGTATGCCGGGTGTACGGTTAACTGGGCGACGTGCGGTTGGTGGCCGTTGCGGGATAGCTGCACCTGAAAATAGCCGATCGCGGCTTTGCGCTGCGGTTCAAACACGTAACCGCTGACTACCTCAGTTTTGCCCAGCGACTGTCTGACACCTTCGAGCAAAGCGCCGAAAAAACTGGTTTTGAAATCTTGAATGTGGCGATCGAATACTTGGCGCACCAGGGGCGGCATAGACGCGGTATCCAGTTGGTAGAGCAACTGAGCGTCGGCGTTGCTGACGGGCAGCAGGTTGGGCAAATCTGGCGTCGAGTTGGCCATTTCTTGCAGGCGTTCCGGGGCGATCGTCCAGTAAGTCATCTGGGCCAAAGGCTGAAACCCGTTCTGCCGGTACAAAGCCAGGGAAGTTTTGTCGCCGACATTCACCTCCAGCAGCCACGTCCGCGCCTCCCAGACTGCCTCAAAGCAGTACCGCAGCAGCATCGAACCAATTCCTTTGCTGCGGGCTTCCGGGTCTACTCCTAGGCGATCGATCCGCCAAGTGCTGCGGGTGCGGTTGAAAGGAGAAATCTGAATTATGCCCTTAACTCTCCCCTCTTCTTCGGCAACGTGGGCCCGAAACAGGGACTGACAAGGGTTGGGAAACAAGCTAAAAATCTTTAGCAGTCCGTACCAGCGGCGAATCTGCTGCAACTTTCTACCCAGTACCAAGTCGCAGCTTGCGCCCTTGCGGTTTTCTGGCTCGTCGGCTGTTTCCGCGCACAGTTGTTCCATCGCCTCGATGTCGCGATACTGAAACGGGCGAATCACAACCGGGTTTTGGTTTTGGGAGGGAAATGAAGTCATAGCACGAAAGTGGGGAAGGGAAATTTAAAAATAAAAATTCAGAAAGGGGAAGAGTTAGGGAAGTTTTGAGTTTTGAGTGCGTAAATTTTGAGTTCAAAACTTAGAACTTTTCATTCTTCTCCCTTTCTTGCTCGATCGAAAATTAAAAATTTCAAATCATCTTTTTGAATTTTTAATTTTCAGTTTTCAACTCAAGATTTTTGTGGCAGAGGTCGAATTACAACGACCGGTGTTCGCTCGTCAGCATTCCCGGCGGGGTTGCTGCGCAAGGCTTGTTCTAAAAATGTTACCGATAAATCGGAGGTCGCTGCTAATATCTTAACTGCTTTCAAGTCGTTAGCGTCTACGATCGCCGCCGCAAGTCCGGTTTCTCGTTGAATTTCTTCTACAACTTGCTGGGGATTGTCCGGGCCGAGGACAATAAATTGGTCGAAGGGAGGCAGAGTCCCGGTAACGTCGTCGATCAGCCTGGCTTGTTCCCCTGCTAGTTGGTAAAAGACTCCCGGTTTACCAAATATTTTAGCCGCAGCGCCAAGAGCAAATGCTGCTACTACTCGCCAAGGGCCTACTACATCAACCAACGTCTGCATCCCGCAAGCTGTGGCCAAACTCGACGTGGGCAAGAAAAACAAGCAGACTCGCTTTGCCGCCCATCCGGGTTTGACTTCGCTGGGATGGCGGTAGCGTCCCTGCATCAAAGCTAGGGGAGTTTCTGCGAGGGCGACAATATCGCCTTTCTGGGCCCGCGGCAGCACGTACCGCTTGACAATTTCGACGGGATTGTCCAGTTCCGCCAGTATGTGAGTGCGAATCGGCAAGACTTCTGCAACTCCGACATTTCTGGCGATGGGTACGGTGTCCGAGTTGGGAAATTGCAGCGGGACTACCACGTTACGGACTTTCGGGATGCGGCCGCTGGGGCCGTAGGTGACGAAGTGTATTTGCACCCAAGCTGACTGCAATTTGGTTAAATCTTGCCCTTGAATGTCTACAGAAACTTTAATTTTCGTGGTTTTTTGGGCTTTAACAATATAGCCGAACCAGTAATCGTCCGATCGGGCTGCTGCGTCTTTGTGGTAAGGAATCACCTTTGTCTGGGAAGTAACGCCATCTAAACTTCCGTCTGACAGCAGTTTCACCTGTGCGCGCACTTCCGGCAACATAACCTCAAAGCGCTGTGTCAGGTTGCGGAACTCCATTTCTCCCACCAAAAGATAGCGGTTGGGTTCCGAGATGGCTAAGTGCCATTCTCCGGCTGTTAGTTCTAGTTTATTTGCACTTCCAGTCCGGCGATAGTTCAACTCTAGGCCCAATCCGCCCAATGCTAGCAGCGAACCGGCTGCTGCGATTCCTGTTGCTAAAGTCTCAATCACTCAAATCACCGCCAATAATTATTTGTGTTTACTGTAGTCGATATCGGGTACTTCGATCGCCGATCCGGTAGCAATTGGATTTGTGGGGGTTGTTGGGGTTGGGGTTGGGGAGTGCAATGGGCGATCAGGCTTTAACAACACCGAGAATTCATCTTGCAGTCGCTTCGGCAGTATATAAAGAGATTTTCTCAATTACAATTGATATATTCAGTTTCAAAAACACCAAACCCCCGAAATCGAATCAATGCGTGCAATCAAGCCTGAAGCTACTGATATAGTTTGCCCTTTAATCAGTGGCAATCATCTATTTAATCCAATTAAGGTAACTGCCAAGTCTCCCAAAACCTATCGCAAAGCCGTTTATCGCATAGCACAGTTTTTCCGTCGTGAGTTTAAGTATGATTTTGTTCAGTACGGTTATGAAGGCGAAGAAACAGACCCCAATCATGTTGCATTTCTCTGGATTGAGCCTGAAGCTCAACACTTTTCCAAAGAATTTAAAGTACCCTGTACTGGAGCGTGCTGCTTTAGACTTCGACCGTCAGGTTACGCGCTCCAGTGGATTTGGTTGCATCCATACTTGCGAAGAGAGGGGCTGCTATCAGATACATGGGCTAAGTTTATTAATGAATTTGGAAATTTCCATGTTGAGCCTCCTTTGTCCGATGCAATGAAAGCGTTCCTGAAAAAGCATAATTATTTTTAGTTTCAATGAGTTGCTACCCTTACTTTTTTGTAGCGCAAAGCTGCTGCTTTGAGAGCTTGATTCGGCTGGGTTGGATTCAGGAGGGCATTCACGAAAGCCTCGCTGTCCTCAAGATTAAGTTTCTGTCTTTGGTGCTGTTCAATAAATTTTTTAGTCGTTTTAGTCATACAAAATACGATTTATCTAATCAATCGGGCAATTCGGGTAGAGTTTAGGGCTACCCGAACAGATATTATTCCGGTTTTTTATCCCAACCTTGCTCTCAATTCATCACCCGATAACTGAGGAAATTGTTCTACAAACAATGTCAATTCATCGACAGGCAATGCTAGTAAATTGGTAAGAGCTGTAGGCAGAATATCGCCCAATTCATTTTGGCGAATTCTCAAAACATTTTCTGCTAATAATCTCACCGCTTGTTGTCTTCCTGCTTCATCGACTGTCAGCATGGATATTGCCAGCAACAGCACCGTAAATTCCGCAGCGGGTAATTTTGAGATTGGAGATAAAAAAGCTGTCATTTTCGAGTTGATTTCTCCAAATCGTACTTGCAGAAAATTTTCTAAAATTAAGCGCTGTTGTGCTTGTCTTCCTTGTTCAATTCCTTGTTCAATTCCTTGTTCAATTCCTTGTTCAATTCCTTGTTCAATTCCTCGTTCAATTCCTCGTTCAATTCCTTGTTCAATTCCTTGTTGTTGTGCGGCTTCTAACTGTTCTCTAAAAAGTGATGGGATCGCCATAATTAACTCCCGCTCTTCTGGCTGTAACTCTTGTTCGGTATCGGTTACTAAGTTTGACTGTAACTGATACAACAATTCTAGCGCGATAATCCGTAACGGATCGTCCGTTGCTAAACTGCTCAACTGGCCGATCGCCCTTTGCTGCACTTTCCCTTTCCCCAAAATCCTCAACCACATGGTTTCGGGAGTTTCGGGCAATTGGTGAATCACTACAATTGCCGATTTCAAATGCCTAGGCAAAAAATAAATGCCCTCCATCCAATGCTCAGGCTTGGGTATCGCGCCAAAACCCTCCAGCATTGCTTTCGATGCTGTAGGTGTAAAAATCCACAGTGTCGGCAACTTAGCATCATCATAGCGAGTATTTTCTCTTCTGGCTTGCCGTTCCAATTCACCTCGCAAATCCCATAACTTACTCATACAGCTAATGACTTCGCCTACAGTTACTGGATTGCGAAACGGTTCAAAAATTGCCGTCGTCTCAGCCATTTTTCCCAACAACCCTAAAGTTGCTGAGTATTCAGGAATTACAGTCATTGGAATGAAATAAACATCGATTTCTCGAACTTCGGCAGTAACATCATGCCCGATATTCACCGTCCCGATGGGAGACAGCAGTTCTGTCAACAAGTCTTTGGCAAAGCGATCGTGAATAAATCGCGTCATAAAAATTGCTTTTCATATTTTATGATTAAAGTTTATCATATTATCGTCGGATATTTAAGATGTTTTATCTAACAACCAGCAGACAAACATAAAAAACTAAAACACCCAGATACCCGACTTCTTTAAGAAGTCGGGTATCTAACAAATATCGCATTTTACGTTCAATTAGAATGCAAGCTGCAATCAATAACTAATTTGCAAAGTCACAGATGCTTCAATCTGCTGTTCCCCTCCCACCACAGGCGTTGTAGCGTCAGCAGCAGCAGCGCGAGCATTAGCCAATTGCCGGTACATAGGAGGCGGCGCGATCGCACCGTTGACTTGAATGCCCAGAATGTCTCCCCGCTTCAGGTTTAGGGCGCTCAAGACTGCATCCGCTTGCGCTTGAGCGTCTTGAGTTGCTTTGCGGAGTGCTTGTTTTCGAGCAGATTCGATCGCACTTTCGGCGGCGGCAAAACTCACGCCGTCGATGCGTGTGGCTCCGGCATTCACCGCATCGTCGAGTAAAGTGCCGGCAGATGCAGTATTAATCCGAAAAGTGACGGTATTCGTCGCCGTATAGCCCGTCAAGCGCTGTTGGTTGTTGTCGTAGTTATAAATGGGATTGAGGGTGATGCCGGCAGTTTCGAGTTTTTCGACTTGGCGCGATCGCAGCAACTCTACCACAGCGGACGATCGCCTCGCCGCTTCCTGCTGCACCTCGGCCGCCGTTTTCCCCTGCACCTCAACCCCCAGCCGCACTTGAGTCTGGGTTGTGGGAATCGCTTCCACACCCCGCCCAGTAACACTCAGCGTTCTGATCCGCTGTTCTTGAGCCACCGCCGGATCTAATCTCACAAAACTAACGAGAGTTAAGGTTAAACACAACGCTGTTAACAGACTGCGGAAATTAATGCGATCGCGACGTTGCAAATTTGAACTCATAAACTTGATTCTCCTCACATACAACAGATGCTATACTTTACCTTCCCACTGAAATTGCTAAATATGCGGTCTGTTACATTTTTAGCAACTAAAAAAAGTATAAGTTATTAGTCATTAGTCTTTAATCTTTATATGCAATCCTTAAAACAAGCTGCCCGCCGACTCAAAAAAGAGACTTACGCTGTTTATTTAGCCAGTAGAGACCAGAGAGTACCTTGGTACGCCAGAATTTTAGCAGGCCTTACGGTGGCCTATGCTTTTAGCCCGATCGATTTAATTCCTGACTTCATACCTGTTCTCGGCTACTTGGACGATTTGATAATTGTACCTTTGGGAATTTGGCTGGTACTGAAGATGATTCCGCCACAGGTTTTAGCAGAGTGTCGGGAAAAAGCAGCCGCAGAAATAGAGCGAGGAAAACCGATAAATCGGGCTGCCGCTGCTGTAATTATTGCCCTCTGGATTGGCTTGGGAATATTAGCAGCAATTTGGCTGACACGGATATTTAAACGTTAAAAAAAATTACCTATCTATTTATAGTGTAGGGTGCGCCGAGAACCTTACCTTAAACAAGTCGCTTGGTCAAAAAATATTTAAAGTTGAAAAAATCACCGTTCTAGTTATAATATATGGTGCACCTAGCGCACCTTACGTTAAAAAAACTCGCGGTATCGCATACCAAGTATTATTTACCCCTTAAAAAAATAAACTAACTTTCTACCTATGACTCAAACCACTGATTTCCTCAGCCACCTCAACCCATCTCAGCGCCAAGCAGTCGCCCATTATAACGGGCCGCTGTTAGTAGTAGCGGGCGCTGGTTCCGGGAAAACCCGAGCTCTAACTTACCGAGTTGCTAACTTAGTTCGCACCCATAGAGTCGATCCTGAAAATATTCTGGCGGTGACATTTACAAATAAAGCCGCCAGGGAGATGAAAGAAAGAATTGAGAAATTGCTGGCAACTCAGCAAGCTGAAGCCGAATATGGCCAACCTTTGGTAGACTTAGCCCCGGATGTACAGACGAAATTGCGATCGCAAATTTACCAGAGAATTACCAAACACATTTGGATGGGGACTTTTCACTCTTTGTGCGGCCGGATTCTCCGCTACGATATTGAAAAATACCAAGACGAAAAAGGCCGCCAGTGGAAGAAAAACTTTTCGATTTTTGACGAGTCAGATGCTCAAAGTGTCGTCAAACAAATTGTTACAAAAATTCTCGATCTGGACGACAAGAAATTTGACCCGCGAAAAGTCCGCTATGCCATCAGCAATGCTAAAAATAAAGGTTTGTCGCCTGAAGAATACAAAGCAACAGAACCGGATTATCGAGGTCGCGTGATTGCCGATGTTTACAGTCGCTACCAAGACGCTTTAGCAGCCAACAATGCCCTAGATTTTGACGATTTAATCCTCGTTCCCGTTAAACTTTTGAGCCAAAACGAGCAAGTATTAAATTACTGGCATAAAAAGTTTTGCCATATTTTAGTTGACGAATACCAAGATACTAACCGCACTCAGTACGATTTGATTCGGATGTTGGTGACTAATAACGCCGACCCGAAAAACTTCGATAAATGGCAAAACCGCTCGATTTTTGTCGTGGGCGATGTCGATCAATCAATTTACAGCTTTCGGATGGCAGATTATACCATCTTGCTGGAATTTCAAGAGGATTTTGGAGATGGTTTGTCCGACGAGAAAACTCGGACAATGGTAAAATTAGAGGAAAATTATCGATCGCGCGAAAACATCCTGCAAGTCGCAAACCACTTGATCGAACACAATACCGAACGGATCGAGAAAGTTCTGCGCCCGACTCGCGAACCGGGTGCTCCGATTGTTGTCTGGCGGGCAGACAACGAATTAGAAGAAGGGGAATTTGTAGCGGGTCAAATTCATTCCTTAAAGCGCCAAAACTCCGAATACGAAAACGGCAGTAACTTTGCGATTCTCTACCGCACAAACGCTCAATCTCGCTCCTTTGAAGAAGCGTTAATGCGTTTAGACATTGCCTACAATATTGTCGGCGGCCTAAAGTTTTACGATCGCAAAGAAATCAAAGATATCCTAGCATACCTGCGGACGCTGGCCAATCCCGACGATAGCGTCAGCCTCAAACGCATCATCAATACTCCCCGCCGCGGCATTGGCGATACCACATTTTCCAAAATCGAAGACGCTGCAACTGAGTTAGGCATTCCGTTGTGGGAAATCCTCAGCGATGAATCTTCTGTCAATACTCTCGCAGGGCGATCGGCAAAAGCGATTATTAAGTTTGCTAAAATGATTAGCCACTGGCAACAGCAACTTGAAACCGTGCCGGCTTCGCAAATTGTCCAAGGAATTATCGAAGATTCAGGTTACATTGACGATTTGAAAAACCAAGGAACCGAGGAAGCAGAAAATCGCATAGAAAACGTCAGAGAATTGTACAATGCTGTGCTGCAATTTGAAGAACAAAACGAAGAACCGACCCTGACATCATTTTTAGCAAAAGCATCTTTAGCATCCGATTTAGATGACTTGCAGGAAGAAGACTCCCGCGTATCGCTGATGACTCTGCACTCGGCAAAAGGGCTAGAATTTCCCGTAGTATTTCTAGTCGGAATGGAACAGGGTTTATTTCCCAATTTCCGCAGTTTGGACGACCCGAAAGCGATCGAAGAAGAACGCCGTTTGTGCTACGTCGGCATCACTCGCGCCCAGGAATTGCTATTTCTCACCCACACTCGCGAACGCCGCCTCTGGGGAGGCTACCGGGAACACTGCACCCCTTCGCTATTCTTAGGGGAATTGCCACCGCATTTGCTGGCTGGAAGTGCGAAGAAAACTAAAGCGGGAAAAACGGCTGCATCTAAGGCAAAAACTAATAATTCAGCAGCTAATTCCGGCAGTTCTCAAGCGGGAAACAATGGACAATCGGCGGATTGGCAAACGGGCGATCGGGTTTTTCATCATGCTTTTGGAGTTGGAGAAATTACGCACGTTTTAGGGGCGGGCGACAAAACTAATCTGGCAATTAAGTTTTCGGGTTTGGGCCGAAAAATCATCGATCCGAGAACAGCTAAGTTGCAGCGAGTGTAATAGAAAATCCGGCGGTTGAAACCGCGTATATACAGGCAAAACCTAGAATAGCGGGTTGAAGAAGGGGCGGTTAAAATGCGGTAAGAATTACGTTTTTATCTTTAGTCCACGTCGGGTATATCGTTTGTGTAGACGCGGTTTCAACCTTCGTTTTATCTAAGTAAAAAGTTGAAATAAAAACCTAAAATCTTATGTCTTACAGTCAATTTACGACCATCGGCAAGGTTAAAGAAGCCTTTAATCTTACAGTAGTGGAAGGAATCAGATTTCTGCCGGAAATCGAACCGATCGCACCCGCAACAGCCTTGCAGACCATGCTGGAGACAAATTTGCCTTGGGCGATCGCCACTAGCACCGAAAAAGCCCGTTCTGAAGCTATTATTAACCCTGTATTGCTGGAAGTTCGCAGGATTCTGAACCAACAAATCAGCGTGTTTTCGGGTGAGGAATTTAATGTTGATGTGGCTGTTGGACTTACAGGAGTTTGCGATTTTATCATCAGCCGTTCCCCGGAACAATTAGACGTTGAGGCCCCGGTAATTGTGATGGTGGAAGCTAAAAAAGGAGATTTGAAAGTAGGTTTGGGTCAATGTATTGCTGAAATGGTGGCGGCCCAGAGATTTAATGAAGCCAAAGGGCGATCGATTTCCGTCATCTACGGCAGCGTTTCCAGTGGCACAGCTTGGCGGTTTCTCAAGCTGGAAGGGCAAATAGTAACGATCGATCTTACCGATTATCCGCTACCTCCAGTAGATAAAATATTGGGATTTTTAGTGTGGATGGTGCGCGAAAATTAGCATTATATCCCCATCGCACCCCGCATTGCTAATAACGCCGTCCCATAAGCAGCCGCAGTATGAATCGGCGTTTCAACAGGTACTTTTAAATAACGCTTTCTAATCGCAGTCCAAACCGCATTTTTTGCACCGCCGCCAGCAGTATAAACTTTTGTCAAAGGAGTTGCACCGAATTCTTGCAATAATTGATATCCCCGCGCTTCAATCCGCGCTATGCTTTCTAGCAAACCGTGCAGAAATTCCACTGAATCAGTGGGACGCGGTTCGAGTCGGGGCGGCAAGTTCGGGTCGTTAATTGGAAAGCGATCGCCCTTTTTCAACAATGGGTAATAATCCAGCAAACTCTCTTGTTCGGGATCAATTTGTGTGCTATAACTCTCCAACTCAACATCAGTAAAAAAATGCCGCAGCACCGCACCTCCGGTATTAGAAGCACCTCCAACTAACCACAAATCGCCTAATTTATGACTGTAAATCCCGTATCTAGAATCATCTACGCGGGTATGACTTAACAGTTTGACGGCTAAAGTAGAACCGAGAGAAGTTACTGCTTCCCCTGGTAAATTGACACCGCTTGCTAAAAATGCTGCGATGCTATCGGTTGTGCCAGCACAAACTGTACAATCGCGAAAACCGAAGCGATCGCGCACTTGAGCTCTCACTTCCCCCACAGGCGTGCCCGGTGCGACAACTTGCGGCAATTCAGGAGTTGCAGCGCCCGCAATTCCATCTATCAGCCAATTCGGATAGCACAAAGTATCAACATCAAAACCGAGTTTCAAAGCATTGTGATAGTCGCTAATTCCTAATTTTCCGTGCAGCAGAAATGCCAGCCAGTCAGCTTGATGCAGGAAATAAAGCTTCTCAACCACAGGCAAGATGCCTGTTCCACAAAGGCTCAATTGTTTTGTGGGGTGGGCTTCTAGCCCGCCCTCCTGCCACCACAGAAGTTTTGCCAGACTGGATGTAGCGCTCAATACTGTGTGGTTGGCAGGCGCGATCGCCCGCAACCTCTCTGTCACCGCTGCACCCCGCGCATCATTGTATAAAATCGGCTCGCATACTGGTATACCCTGGGTATCGCACAGCATGACAGTGGAAGATGTGCCGTCAAGGGCGATCGCCCTTACCTGACGGCGGATTGCTGGGGGAATTTGCTCGATCGAATCCCACAGCGCATTTTGCCACACCGAGGGCAATTCAGGCTGTTGTTGCCCGTTGTTAGCAAAAGTATATTCAGTCTCACAGTGTATTGTACCCTGGGAGTCTATGACAGTCGATCGCGCGCCCGTCGTGCCGAAATCTATTCCCAAATAAAGATTCATTTGCCACTCCCGCGAATTTTCCTATTTTGATGAAACCACAAAGTTTATTTGCATCTTATGGTTGTGTTTGAAACTCAATTTCTGTTACAACACTTCGGACAGTTTCAGGGCTTGCGCATAGGCGCTTATTCCCGGTTTATACGAATTTAGCGAACCGCAACCAGAAATTTAGGCAGTAAATGACAGAGTTATTCGAGGGTGGCCTCGTTATTTGTTTCAATTAATTCCGCTAAAATAACCAGTTGTTCAGGGTTCAGTTTAAGTTCACCGACCCATTGATGAGTTTGAGGGGCAATACTTGGGATGCTCCCAAAAACTTTTTCTGTCTCATCACCTGTATCAGGAAGATTAGGCTGAAACCAGTTAATTTAATTTAAAGAGGTAGCCTAGTAATGCCATCTGCCGATCGACAATCTCTAAACTGGCTGTTGCAGCAGTTTCAGCTCAAGCCCGGTAAACCTGACATTCTCTACGGCTTGCGTACCCTTTTGGCAGTGAGCGGGCCCATTGCAGTTGGATTCATTACAGGTCATCCTGCTGCAAGTGCGATCGCGGTGATGGGAGCCATGTTTGTTGGGATGGTCGATACGGGTGGAGCCTATCGCCAAAAAGCAACTGTCATGCTCGCAGCAACCATTGGCGTTACTGTCGCCTTGCTAATGGCGAATCTGGTTAGTAGTACCCTGTGGCTAGCTATTCCAGCCACTTTCTTAGTGATGTTCATCGCTGGCTTAGCTGGTCTGTTTGGTACGATCGCCGCGACGGTTAGCCTGGTTACATCAACTATGTTTATCGTCTCGCTAGCAAAATTCGCTTCGTTCCCAGATTTATCTACTGTTTTTCTTCAATGTGCGCTATGCCTAGCTGGAGGTGTCTGGGCGATGGTGTTATCTCTAGGATTGTGGGTGCTGCGTCCTTATACACCTGTCATCAAGGCAGCCAGCAGTTGTTATGCCACATTGAGCAAATTTTTGCGAATAGCAAGCGAGATACCCTTAAATCTGGAGGAGCGTCAGAAGTGGGGAGAGCAATTCTTACAAGCTCAAGACAGCGTAATACAGGATTTGACCTCTGCCCGGAGTGTTTGGGGTGCTGTGTGGACGGGCCGAGAAAGTGCTGATTTGCGGGGCAATCAGTTACTCGTCTTAATTGAGGATGTCAACCAAGTTACCAATTCTGTTGTAGCACTGGTGGAACTGTTAGCGATCGCATCCACTCGTCCCTTATTCCAGCAGTTACACAGAGAAATTCAGCAAGTGCTAGAAGCATCGGCAACGGCTTTGCAAATCTTGTCAGAATCCCTCGCCAAAGAAAAGAACCTTGTTCGCTTGGGAGATATAGATCGGGCGATCGAGGCACTAGAATACCAATGGCAAGTCATACACTCTCAAGTCCTGAATCAGGCGAGTTTGGCTCACGCAGATGACTATGCTGACTTAGTAAGTATTGGCAAGATTGTAGCTAGTCTCAAAGCCCTAGCAGAACAAATTCATACCGATGCGGAAATTGCCACAGATTTACAACGAGGAGAAAGGCGCAGCATCGCCCAGTTAAACATTTATCCCCCGATACAGCCACAGCGTTCTTCAATTATTGACACACTGCGGAATAATCTCACGTTTAATTCTGTTATTTTTCGTCACGCTTTGCGGCTGGCGCTAATAGTAACAACTGCCCAATTAGTAGCCTTGCTATTGCAAGTACCCACAGGCTATTGGGTAACACTCACTGCTGTAGTTGCCCTAAAGCCGAACTTTGGCGGTACTTCTCAGACAACTGTGCAACGGGTGATTGGAACCACATTAGGGGGCATCTTTGGCATTTGCCTGGTCATACTTATCCACAATCCAGTGGCAATATTAGTCTGTCTTCTGATACTCTTAGTCACTGCTATGTCGGTGCGAACGCTAAGCTACGGCATCTTTATCACCCTCCTCACTCCCGTAGTCATATTGCTACTGAATATGACGAGTAAAGGCGGCTGGGAGATTGGAGTATTACGCATTGTCGATAGCTTAATTGGAGGCATTTTAGCATTACTCGGCAGCTATTTGTTATTCCCCAGTTGGGAGCGATCGCAACTTCCGGCACAACTAACAACAACTATTCGCTCTAATCTCGCGTACTTTCAACAAGTTGCAGCTAGTTATATCAACCCAGAACAAAAGTGCTCTACTGAAACTATCAAAAACCTGCGTCATCAAGCGGCATTAGAGAATGCAAATGCTGCTGCTGCGGCTCAAAGGTTATTCAGCGAACCCCGTCACGTTCAAGGAGAAGTAGAACCGATCGCGATGCTGATACTCTACATTCGTGCCTTTTTCAGCTCAGTCACAACCCTAGCAGAACATCAGCGGAAATTTAGCGGAGAGTACCAATTTGCCGATTTCCAGCGATTTACCGATGCGATCGTCCAAATTTTAGAGAACTTAGCCAACGCGCTGGAACAGGGACACCCACCTCTAGCTTTACCGAGGCTAGATATTTATATCGAAGCAATTCACAACGATATTGAACAGTTACATCTCACTAGGATATCAGAGTTGGCGACAAATCCAAGTTCTGTAACATCAACGAGGCAAGCTGTTAGAGAACAAACTCCTGTTTCTACACAACTAGACCGAATTGCCCATGAAATGAAATGTCTGCATTGTGCGATCGATCGTCTGCAAAAATCTTTGGATGAGAGGGTGAACTCAGGATCTAGTTCCGGTCAAAGCTGAGGAAAAGTTTTTTTGTAAGGATTCAGGTCTGAAGAATGGGAATGAGCTCAGGCATAGCCAAGTCACAAGAATGGGCAGAAATAGCCTC
>NZ_JAUBPE010000095.1:0-23148 GCF_036700565.1 Microcoleus pseudofavosus SVA1_A4 | reverse complement strand
GCACATCGACTGTTTAAGTCAGTAGAAGAATTGTCAGAATTACTACATAGATTATTAAATGAAGGAGAAATGGTTATCAAATGGGATCGAAAAATAAAAAATAAAGGCAATGCTATTTTATCCGGTTTAGCTGCGTAGCAGCTTATTACGCGATCGCCTGACGAAATCTTTACCAAAACTTTAATAAATACTGCCGGAATCTGTGATATCAAATCCAGTAGCATCGGAATTATGTAGTGCGAGCGTCCCCGCTCGCGATCCGCGCAGCGAGCGGGGACGCTCGCACTAAAATCATCCAAATATATGATTCCGGTGCCAGCGGAAACGATATGATTTACTAAAAATCAAAAATAGTCGATCGACCAAACTTGATACTTTAACACTCATTACCCAGGCAGCATTTTATGAATTCCATTGCTAAAAAGGGCATCCGCTGGACTTACTCAGCGACTGTTTTCTGTGCAATTATCGCACTACAGCAACAAAAAGCTACAGCAGCAACGCTATCTAACGGCTGGAATTATGCGATCGATTCCTTCAGCGACGGCGTGACAGGGCCCCAAATTGGCGGCGGCGAATTTGAATTTTACGGCATCGCCATCAAAGAAACATCAGATACAGCTTTCATCGCCATCAACTCCAACCTAAGTTTAGCAGGATATGCAGACAGCGCCGCTCAAAGAGGCAACATCAACTACGGCGATTTATTCTTCAATTTTTCCGGTCAAAACTTCAATACAGCTAGCACAAATCGTAGCTTATTTGCCGTTCGCTTTGCAGGAGGAAATGACTCAGGCGTGGCGACAACAGGCGTTTACAGCAATGTTACCGCTAAAAACGTTACCAAAACTAACGACGGCTTTACCAATTTAAATCAATTCAACACCGTAGTTGCATCGCAAGGCGGAACCCCGTCAATGGGCGATTTAGCTGCCACGGATTCCTATTTTGAACAAACAGGAAACTGGACAATTCTCAACTCAATTGCTGCGGGCACAAAAGTAGGAGAAATCAATTTTTTAACGCCAGGAAATTTGAGCGCCCTCGGTCTTAATTTCGCTCAGTTTAATGCAGTAGGTTCTCAAACAATCGGATTCAGTTTCAACAAATCATCTATGCCTTCTGGGAACTATATTGCTAACTTTTTTGCCGAGTGCGCTAACGATGCGATCGCCATTAAAGGCTCTTTTGAAAAAGGCTCTGCTGAACCAGTACCAGAACCTTCTACTTGGTTTGGTACTTTAGTAGGATTGAGCTTTTTAGGTATTGGTGCGGCGAAACGCAAAATTAAGAGCAAGATTGCCTAAGTTATGTTATGTATGGTGCTCTTTGGCGCACCTTATAAATCGCTGTAATGCACACCTTCCGAATATCTGTAGGGTGTGCAATGCGCGCGCACCTTACGAGTAACTGTAATACGCGCTTTCCGAATAGTTGGAGGGTACTCTTCGGCGCACCTTACGAATCGGTATAATGCCCGCATTACGAATAGCTGTAGTGTCTCCAACCACTTGCAAAGCGTAGAGTTTATCGAGAGATAAAATGCGCCCAAACATTCCCATCTGGCCCAGCAACTTGATTGACGTAACCGTAGGGATACATCAACTTTCTCCCCTCAGTATCGCTGTAACCAGTGAGTGCGTCTCCCCAAGGATCTTGCACGATATAACCCTGAGAATTGTAGCCAATTAAAGTTATAATGTGACCTGCCGCAGTAAAATCTCCCGCTAAAACTACCGGCCGCCGATTCAGCAATTCCGATCGCACATCAGCCCATTTCCGACTCGCACTAAAACTCGTCTTGAACCCGTAAGCCTGAATCAGCGCCGAAAGCACGTTGTGATCGGTTTGAGAACCTTGACCCGCATAATTGAAACACCACTGCAACAACTCATCCTCCAACTGTCCGCCCCACTTAGAACGAACGCCGTAATAATAAAGCACCATCGCGATCGCAGTTACGTTGCAAGTAGACCAGTCAAAACGCGGATTGTCCCGCTGCGAAAAATACGGCACGTTCAATTCCACATTGTTAGGAACCGGATCGAAAATTTTATCTCCCCGCTTGAACTGAACAAAATTAGGCAAAACATAACCTGTATTGCCAAAATTAGGCAGTTCTTCAGTCAGGGAAATTTTCAGGTGATTGTCTTCCAAACCGTAGCTTTCCACGCCGTAAACTCTACCTAAAGGCAGCGTAGTTTTCTCGGTTGCGGTCAGCTTTGCAGCATCAACAGGTCGTTTTTTTAACACAGTTGGTTGCAGCATTGTCATCGTCAAAGCATCGGGGTCAAAGGGAATTTCTTTGCCGTTTTTCTTGATTTGAACGTGCTGCCAATAAATAAATCCCACATTGCCGAAACCGGGAATAGATTCGGCGATAGTTACTCGGAAATGACCCAAAATGCACGCATAACCAGTGATGGCGTAGGTGCTGCCTAAAATTAGGTCAGCAACTTGATTTGCAGGCAGTTTAGATGAATCTACTGGTTGACTTTTAATCTGAGTTGTTTGAGTTACCAAAAGTTGAGCGCTGACGTTGCTATTCGGTACGTCGGCCAGGTCAAATTTCAGGATTTTCGTACCTTTGGCCAACTGAACGTCTGGTTCGTAAAAATAGCCAAAAGTGCCGATCGGCGTAATTGCTGAATCCAGAACCACCTTAAGATGCCCGTCAATAAATCCGTACTTGCTAACCGTCAAAGTCTGGCCTGCTTTGACAATAACTTTTTGCTGATTGTCGAGCCGGGAAGAGTCAACCGGAGCTACCTTAAACAAAGTGTCAGAAACTATCTTTAAGCTGAGAGATTTTCCAGCCGTCAGCGGATCGGAACTTACGGTAATATAAATTATTTGGCTTCCCGTAACGTTGCCTTTGCTGTCAGTCGCCCGCAACCTTAGCCAGCGAGCTCCCGCTACGCTAAATCCTTTAGGCAAATTCACTTGCCAAGTGCCAGCCTTTTGATTGAGAGTTACGGTTAGCGGAAATTTATCCTCAGCTATCACGTCAACTTTTGCTGCTTCTTGCTTGTCAAAAGTACCTGAAAGTGCGATCGCCTGATTTACCAAAACTTCTGTCGGGCCTTGATAAGTTAAATTCGGGGCCGGGTTGAAAGATTTACCTGCGCGACTGAATTGCACGAAATCGGGAAATACAAAACCCGTATTCCCAAACTGCGGCAAATTTTCAGTCAGCGAGACTTTGACATGACCTTGTTCGATCGAGAATCCAGAAACTCCGTAAATCATTCCCGGCGGCAAAGTAATTTTTTCTTGCGGTTGCAGGTTTGCCGCAGCCACCGCCCGCTTTTTCATTACAGTAGTTTTGACAACAGTCATGGTAACTGCATTTCTATCAAATGAAATTCCCCTGCCGTCTTGCAAGATTTGGACGTGCTGCGAGTACAGAAATCCCGAAGTTCCTAAGTTGGGAACTGCCCGAGCGAAAGTGACTCGAAAATGGTTTTCCACGCAAGCGTAGCCGAGAATATTGAAAGTTTCTCCCTGGTTAAATTGTACTTTCTGATTTTGTCCTAAAGTAGCAGAATCTGCGGGGTTGAGCTTTAACCAGGTCTTTTTGTTCACCCACAGCAACTGCATTCCAGGCGGCGGGGCGGGCAACTCGGCGCGATCGAATATGAGAATCTTTGCACCTTTCGTTATGACTACGTGTTTTTCGTATAAAAAGCCGGACTTTCCCACCGGAGAAATTGCATTATTTAGTTGAATGTTCAGGTGTCCGTCTTCTAACTCGTAGTCGCTAATTTGATAAGTTTTACCTGCGGGTATTTCCGCTTTTTGCTGCTCGTTGAGATTGCTCGCGGGCAGTGTTCCGGCTTTGAATAGGGTATCTCTGAGAGTAATTAACGTGAAAAATTGAGCTGGTGAGTTAGAAGCAGGATTAACTTTGATGTTAATTGTTTGTTCGCCGATAACTTTGCCCGTCTTATCAGTGGCCCTCACCTGCACTGTGCGAGTTCCTGGGCTATCGAATCCTTTGTCTAAACTGATGTTCCAAATGCCTGTAGATGGATTTATCCCGGCATTCAGGGCATTTGAGCCTTGTGCCGCTGAAATCGCCGCCACTCGATTTTTGTCAAAACTGCCAACTAAAACAGCGGCTCGATTGGCCTCAATTTCTTGTGGGCCTAAGTAACTCAGAATATTGTTGGTGCTTGTCATTATCTATCTCCTAGAGCGATGTTTATCGTCTGTATACCTCGCTTGTAGCCGAGTCTCGATCCCCCTAAATCCCCCTTAAAAAGGGGGACTTTGAATACTCTAGTCCCCCCCTTTTTTAGGGGGATCTCCGGGTTGAAAAACACGCGCTAAACTATGGTGACAAGAATATCTTGAGCGTGAGTGTCAACTTTCATAGTTTCCCCTTCATAAACTTGAATGATTTTGCCTGTACCGTCGATGACGAAAGTAACGCGCTTGGCATAATCACCTTTCTCGACATCGTATGCTTTGGTAATCGCGCCATCAACATCTGCTAATAGCTGGAAAGGCAAACCGTATTTTTCTGTGAACTTTTGGTGCGATTCTTCGTTGTCGCGGCTGACACCGAGAACTACAATATCTTTGCCTTTGTATTCTTCGTGGGCTGCTTTGAAGCTTTGGGCTTGTCTGGTGCAGCCGGGGGTGTCATCTTTGGGGTAGAAATACAAGATTACGGTTTTACCGGCAAATTCGGAGAGGGATACTGTTTTGCCGTTCGTGTCTTTGGCGGTAAACTGAGGGGCAGCGCACCCAACTGGTAATGTCATAGTTTTGTTTCCCTTGTTTGGTTTTTCTTGCAGTTCCTCAACTTATTTTAGTTGGTTCTGTCGCTTTGCAAGAGACCTTTGTTAAAAATCGCGTGAAGCGAAGCTATCCCGCAGGGAATCGCCCCCAACTCCATGACGTTGAGCTTTACTGCATTTAACTTGCACCTAAGACGGGGACTAAGAGTGCCTGTTACACGCATAGTTTCAATTAGACATCTGCTTTTTAGCAGATGTCTAATTGAATGTTCGCAGGTTCTACACACCAACCGGTTGAGCAGCAGCGGGCATCATAGACGGATCGATCGCAATTCCTAAACCTTCTGCGACTTGGCGGCCGTAATTCGGATCGGCGCGGAAAAAATGGCACAGTTGGCGCATCTGAATCTCCGGTTTTGCTGCACTCAAACTGTCCGCAATGTTAGCGACAAGCCGCTGCTGTGCGTCGGGTTTCATCAAGCGATAGAGGTCTCCTGCTTGGGTGTAATCGTCATTTCCCTTACGGTGATCGTAGCGATCGACTTTGACATTTCCTAAGTCCCAAGCGGGGTCAGCATAGGCACAGTTTTGCTTCGGCGCGTCCTCGTGGCTGTTGGGTTCGTAGTTCGGCCCGCTACCACCGTTGTTACCCAGTGCCATTGCGCCATCCCGTTGGTAGTGCATCACCGGGCACTTTGGTTGATTGACGGGTAATTGCTGATAGTTTGCTCCGAGACGGTAGCGTTGAGCATCTGCATAGGACATGATGCGAGATTGCAGCACCTTGTCTGGGGAGAAGCTAATACCTGGAACGACATTAGAAGGAGAAAATGCCGCCTGTTCCACCTCAGCAAAAAAGTTTTGTGGATTGCGATTGAGTTCAAGAATTCCCACGTCAATTAAGGGAAACTCTGAGTGTTTCCACACTTTCGTCAAGTCAAAGGGGTTTTCGCGATACTCTGCGGCTTGGGCCTCGGTCATTACTTGAATGCAAAACCGCCACTTGGGATAATTACCTTGGTCGATCGCCTCAAACAAGTCGCGAGTCGCATGATCGGGGTCTTCGCCTTTGATCTGCGTCGCTTCTTCGGCGGTGAAATTATCAATACCTTGCATGGTTTTGAAGTGGAATTTGCACCAAACCCGTTCTCCTCGATCGTTGATGAGGCTGAACGTATGGCTGCCAAAACCGTCCATGTGGCGGTGGTTTTTCGGCGTACCGCGATCGGAAAACAGAATTGTCACCTGATGCAAAGCTTCTGGACTCAGCGACCAGAAATCCCACTTGGCGTCAGGATCTTTGAGATGCGTTTGGGGATGGCGCTTTTGCGTGTGGATAAAATCAGGGAATTTGAGCGGATCGCGGATGAAGAAAACAGGCGTGTTGTTGCCTACTAAATCCCAGTTGCCTTCTTCGGTGTAGAACTTCATCGAAAAACCCCTGGGGTCACGTTCGGCATCCGCTGAACCTTGTTCGCCACCTACGGTAGAGAAACGCAGAAGAACCTGAGTTTGTTTGCCAACTTCTGAGAATAGCTGAGCTTTGGTGTAGCGAGTAATGTCATGGGTGACGGTAAACGTGCCAAATGCAGCGGCTCCTTTTGCATGGACAACGCGCTCAGGAATGCGTTCCCGGTTGAAGTGAGCCAGTTTTTCCATCAGGTGAAAATCCTGCATGAGGATAGGCCCGCGTTCACCCGCAGTCAAGGAGTTCTGGTTATCTGCAACTGGAATCCCGTCAGCGGTTGTCAATGTTTTGTCTTCTGTCATAGTGAGTAAATTGATTGCTCCATCCTAACTATTCTATACCTTTCTGGGGGCCGGGTGTTTCTGCGGAGGTAATTCTCAAATGGGCGATCGCGTGTTATATTATTTGTGTTTAATCCTATTCTTATAAAAATTTTGTAATAAAGGTAACAAATTTATGAAGCTAGATATTTTTGACTATGTGTATAATAAAGGTTTGCCTAGTGAATGGCGAGTCGAAGAATGTCGATTAAGCCAAACAAATTTAATTGTGGGTAAAAATGCTAGTGGTAAATCAAGAATTTTGAGGGCAATACATACTCTATCCGAGTTACTCTCAGAAAGTGGCTCTCTTGCTCCCAGACCCAAAAGCTATGAATGGCGTTTGTTGTTTGATATTGATCGACCTGAAGAAAAAACAGAATATATATTGAAAATAGAGAAAGGTCTGGTAATTCAAGAAAAATTAATTATATACAGTGAAAGTGATGAGCCACTTTTAGATAGGGATGAATCAGGTGAAGGAAAAATATTCGCCCAGAAAATTAAGCAAAAAATTGATTTTCAAACTGACAAAACAGAACTCGCAGTTGTTAAGCGTAGAGATTCTATTCAGCATCCATTTTTAGAGAATTTATATCAATGGTCTAGTTCCCTAAGATTTTATGAGTTTGGAGCACAGCTAGGTAAAAATACGATGGCTCGTATTCCTTCCACAATGGAATTACTGAAAAATAAAACCGATTTCAAAGATTCTGATTTTGTGGTCGGTATATTTGTGATTGGAAAACAGGAAAGAGGCGATGAGTTTATAAAAGCCATTCTCTCTGACATGAGAGAAATTGGTTATAGATTATCAGATATTGGCACAAAAGTGCCATCTTTAATCAATCCCGATATTTCTGCTGTTGATAGCCCAGATAACTTACCACAATTTTTATACATTCAGGAAGAAGATTTAACTTCGGTTACAGAACAATCAGAAATGTCACAAGGAATGTTTCGAGCTTTATCATTGTTTATTCAAATTAACTACTCTTTACTAGCGAGTAAACCTAGTTGTATTGTGATTGATGATATTGGAGAAGGGTTAGATTATCAACGCTCTTCCTCTATAATTAAAATTCTAATAGATAAAGCTCAAACAGGATTAATTCAACTTATTATGACTACCAATGATGAGTTTATTATGAATGGTGTTCCGATAGAATATTGGTCATTGATTGAACGAACTCCTGGGAGTGCAAAATTACATAATATTTATAATTCACGCGAGAAGATTGAGGACTTTAAGTTTATTGGACTTAATAACTTTGATTTGTTCACCAGTGAGTTTCTGTTACAAAAAGAAGGTGATGAAGAGGCAGCATAAATTATGACACCAAAGAAAATTGCTTGTTTTGTTGAAGGACAAACAGAACAGATTTTTGTTGAAAAGTTATTTAAGGAAATTGCGGGATACAAAAAAATATCTATTGAAACTTTTAAATTTCAAGGCGGTAAAGGTAATCGTAGAATTCAACCACTTACACCGAGTATAGTAAAAGATGCTCCTTTCTTTGTTCTTTTATATAATTGCGATGGTGATTCTCAGGTAGTTTCTGATATCAAATACCAGCATAAAAGTCTAACGAATAGTGGCTATAAAAAAATTATAGGACTTAGGGATTTATACCCAACTCCTTTAGAAAAAAAGCAAGAAGTAGAAAAAGGAATTAGAGGCAATTTGAAGGTTTGGCAGCACAATGGTATTCCAATTTCTATGAATTTAGCTGTAATGGAAGTTGAAGCATGGTTTTTAGCAGAATGGAATTATTTTGCTAAAATATATAATCGTTTAACCTGTGATTTTATCCTACAAAAATGTGGTTTAGACCTAAGAATTATCGATACTGAACAAAGGACACATCCTAGTCAAGATTTAGATAAAATTTATCGATTAGTAAGTAGAAATTATGATAAAAGTGAAATAACTTCGCAAGAGATTATAAATAATCTTGATTATGAACTTTTGTATTTGCACTTGGTTAACAGTGTTAAGCAACTCAAAAAGTTTATTGATGAGATAGATAGTTTCTTGGTTTAGTAAATCAACCGCCAAACTTACCATATAATCTGTAACAATTAAAAATATAGTACCTGTTCAGATGTTCTCTCAATGACTTTTATCCCATCCGAAGCGTTTAAATCTATTAGTTATCCCGGCCGCACCGTCAAAAGAGCCGATCGCGCCGTCCGCTGTTCCCCTTTTCAATTACACTTCTTCCAGACCATCCGCGAAACCAGTGTTTTCCTAACTGCGATCGCCTCAAATTCCGGTGTCGAAAGCAGCTACACCCGATCGCCCGTATCCGAACTCGCAGCCGAAAACTCCCTGCTGTGGCTGATTCAAGTCGGCGTGTTGCGGCGGGAAGTAGACGGACAAGGGATTACCGACAGTTTTCGCCTCACGCCCCTGGGCCGCCAACTCGTGGAAAAATGGGAACAGCAAGGACAGGGAGTGCCGGCCGCGTCATTGTGCGATCGTATGGGGAATGCCGTCAGCCGAGGGTTCGGACTATTTCTATAATTGGAATGGCGGCTAAGGTTTTGGAACACTAGGACTTACCTATAAATACCAAAGAAACCGGGTTTTTCATCAGTATTGAAGGCTGGAATCGAGTATTTTCGTAAAAAACCCGGTTTCTGCATCCACGGTTGCACTCTTGGAGATGATAGAGGAGACGGCAGTGCCGTGTCCCTACCCAAAATAATATTGTAGGGACACGGCATTGCCGTCTCCTCATTTCGGCTAATACAAATTAAACTTAAATCAAATTAAAACAATGATTCAAACCCCGACTAAACCTTTGACTCTCGACGAATTTCTCCAACTCGTGGAAACCAAACCCGCCAGCGAATTCATCGACGGTCAAATTATCCAGAAACCTATGCCCCAAGGAAAACACAGCACAATTCAAAGCGATTTGGGTGGTGACATCAACCGGGTACTCAAACCCCAACGCATCGCCCGCGCCTATTCAGAATTACGCTGCACCTTCGGCGGTCGATCGACTGTACCCGATCTTGCAGTCTTTACCTGGGAACGGATTCCCCGCGATGAAAACGGCGAAGTAGCCAACACTTTCGCCATCGCCCCCGACTGGACAATCGAAATCCTCTCCCCAGACCAAAGCCAAACCAAAGTTGTCCGCAACATCCTCCACTGTCTCGCCAACGGAACTCAGATGGGCTGGTTGATTGACCCGGAAGAAGAACTGGTATTTGTCTATTTTGCCGATCGCACCATAGCAGTTTTTGAAGAACCGGGCGATCGCATCCCCGTTCCAACCTTCGCCGAATCCTTTAATCTCACGGTCGGTGAAATGTTCAGTTGGCTGACTGAGTAGCCACCTCGATTTGTTTATGAATGATATCAAATCCAGTAGCATCGGAATTATTATTAGCCGAAATTAGGACACGGCAGTGCCGTGTCCCTACAATATTATTTTGGGTAGGGACACGGCAGTGCCGTGTCCAATATCATTCCGCAACCGGAATTGATATGATTTAACCGCAGAGGCCGCAGAGGGCGCAGAGTCAGAGAAGAGAGAGTACCTTACAGATTTGATTCGATCGAATGTGCAGTCGATCGCCTATACTAGAATATCTGGCTGTCAGCTCTTCAAGGACGAGAGAGCACTAAAGTTGTCACTACAAAGTTAATTATGATTATTTAACCGGACTTGATATCATCTCTCAAATAACCGCGAACTACTAACAACTAACTACATAAAAAGTTTGTCAAAAATGGAAGCTAAATCTTACAAAGACACGGTAAACCTGCCCAAAACCAAGTTTGATATGCGCGCCAACGCCACCAAGCGCGAACCAGAATTGCAACAATTTTGGGCAGATCGAGAAATCTACGATCGCCTCTCGGAAAATAACCCAGGCGATTTATTCATCCTCCACGACGGCCCGCCCTACGCCAACGGACAACTCCACATCGGCCACGCCCTCAACAAAATCCTCAAAGACTTTATCAACCGCTACCAAATCCTGCGCGGCAAAAAAGTCCGCTACGTTCCCGGTTGGGACTGTCACGGATTGCCGATCGAACTTAAAGTATTGCAGAACATGAAATCGGAGGAGCGGCTAAATCTTACCCCGATCGAACTCCGCCGCAAAGCCTCCGCCTTCGCCCAGCAAACAATGGAACAGCAGCGCGAATCCTTCCAGCGCTACGGCGTTTGGGGCGACTGGAAACACCCGTATTTAACCATGAAACCCGAATACGAAGCGGCTCAAATCGGCGTTTTCGGTCAAATGGTTCTCAAAGGCTACATCTACCGCGGCTTCAAACCGGTTCACTGGAGTCCGAGCTCGAAAACAGCCCTCGCCGAAGCCGAATTGGAATATCCCGAAGGCCACACGTCGCGCAGCATCTACGTCGGCTTTCATGTGAAAAAATTGTCAAAATCTTTGCAACAGAAGCTCAATCGCTATATGCCGAGCCTCTGGGCGGCGATTTGGACGACTACCCCCTGGACGATTCCGGCAAACTTGGCGATCGCCGTCAATCCCGAACTGACTTATGCGGTGGTGGAACCGCCGGCAAATTCCCAAATCGCGCAACAATTTATGTTAGTAGCTGTCGATGCGGTCGATCGGCTGTCGGCAACTTTTAACACTGAATTAAAAATACTTGCCACCTTCTCAGGTAAAGAATTAGAAGGCTGCATCTACAAACACCCGCTGTTCGATCGCGAAAGTCCGATCGTTGCCGGTGGCGACTACATTACCGCTGATTCAGGGACAGGATTGGTACACACCGCACCGGGGCACGGACAAGAAGACTTTATCGTCGGAAAGCGCTGCGGTTTGCCAGTTTTAACACCCGTAGACGAGAACGGAAATTTCACCGCAGAAGCAGGACAGTTCGCAGGTTTAAATGTCCTCGGAAACGGCAATGCCGCAGTGATTGATGCCCTTGCCGAAGCAAATTGTTTGATTAAAGAGGAAAGTTACGCTCACTCTTATCCTTACGATTGGCGCACGAAAAAGCCGACTATTTTTCGGGCGACAGAACAGTGGTTTGCCTCCGTTGAAGGGTTTAGAGATGAAGCATTAAAAGCGATCGCCGGTGTGAATTGGATTCCCGCCCAAGGGGAAAATCGAATCACGGCAATGGTTAGCGATCGATCGGATTGGTGTATTTCTCGCCAGCGGACTTGGGGCGTTCCCATTCCCGTATTCTACGACGAAGAAACCAATGAACCGCTGTTAAATGAAGAAACGATCGCCCGCGTGCAAGCCATCTTTGCCGAGAAGGGTTCCGATGCTTGGTGGGAATTGTCGATCGCCGAATTGCTGCCGGAATCATACCGCAATAACGGCCGCACTTACCGCAAGGGTACAGACACGATGGATGTATGGTTTGACTCCGGTTCTTCTTGGGCAGCAGTTGCCAAAGGTCGATCGGAATTAAACTATCCTGCGGATATGTATTTGGAAGGTTCAGACCAACATCGGGGATGGTTTCAATCCAGCTTGCTGACCAGTGTAGCAAGTAACGGCGTTGCTCCTTACAAAACAGTTTTGACTCACGGTTTTGTGCTGGATGAAAAAGGCCGCAAGATGAGCAAATTTGAAGGCAATGTCGTCGATCCGGCGACAGTAATTAAGGAATATGGAGCCGATGTTTTGCGGTTGTGGGTGTCTTCGGTAGACTATTCGGCAGATGTGCCTTTGGGCAAAAATATTCTCAAACAGCAATCGGATGTTTACCGCAAAATTCGCAATACAGCTAAGTTTTTGCTGGGCAATTTGCACGATTTCGATCCGGCAAAAAATGCCGTTGCTTACGAGGAATTGCCGGAACTCGACCGCTATATGCTGCACAGAATGGGCGAAGTATTTGCGGAAGTCCAAGATGCTTTTGAAAGCTTCCAATTTTCCCGATTTTTCCAAACTATGCAGAATTTCTGCACGGTGGATTTATCGAATTTTTACTTGGATATTGCCAAAGACAGACTTTACATCAGCGCCACAGATGCCCGTCGCCGCCGCAGTTGTCAGACGGTGATTGCAATTGCTGTGGAGAATTTAGCACGGGCGATCGCACCTGTTTTGTGTCACATGGCTGAGGATATTTGGCAGTACCTTCCCTATCCGACTCCGTACAAGTCAGTATTTGAAGCCGGCTGGGTGCAAATTGATGCTTCATGGCACAATCCAGAATTGGCTACTCGCTGGCAGTATTTGCGGCAAGTTCGCGGTGAAGTTAACAAGGTTTTGGAAAAAGCCCGGATTGAAAAGGCGATCGGTTCTTCTTTGGAAGCTAAGGTTTTGGTGTACGTTCCCGATGTTGAGAAAAGGCAGCAATTGCAAGCTTTGAATCCCAGCAGCGAAGAATTGGTGGATTATGTGCGATCGCAAAATTCAGTCATCGAGTTAGCCGCAGATGAGAAAGCAAAAGCAGCACAAGATAGACAGGAAGAACAAGCGGCAAAAGTTGCCAAAGTCTTGACAGAAAACACAGTTTATGTTGAGGCGGAAACGATCGCAGAAAAGGGCGATCGATCTTCTGAGATAATACAGTATTCTGCCCCTGAACCGTCGGCTTTAGATTTGCAGCAAATCTTAGATCGAAGCGCCCAGTTTGTGGCGGATCTGCCTGAATACGCGGGCAACTTTTTTACAGAATACCAAAAAGTTTTGGTAACACTTGGGCTGTTAGCCTCTGTGTTGATAACCGGCAGAGTAACGCTGGCGATTTTGGATACGATGAATCAGATTCCGCTGTTGGGAGGCCTATTGGAAGTCATCGGCATCTTATTTACAATCTGGTTTGCTTTCCGTCACTTGTTGTTTGCCGCCAACCGTCAAGAAATTGCAGAACAAATTGATTCGCTGACAGCAGATGTGGTGGGCCGGAGTACAGCGCTTGTACTTGCAGAAACAAAGGCGATCGTACTCGCACCGGCATTAGATACAGCGCTTGTGCTTGTAGAAACACAGCCGATCGCACAAACAGCCCCAGCCGAAAAAGTGTTTGTAGAAACACCCCAAATCCCGACAGCAGAATTAGTTGCGATCGAACCCAAACCAGAAATTCCTGCTGAAATAGCTGTAACGCCCGATTCTACAATGACCGGCAGCGGTGTAGACGAACTGCGGTATTTGTTCATTACTTCGGAAGTGGAACTGGTAGAATCGAATGCAATTCTGCAAGAATTGCCGTACAGTTATCAGTCTCCCGATTTGGCGATTGGTGTAGTCAAAGCAGACGGGGAAAAGTGCGATCGCTGCTGGAATTACTCTACTCACGTCGGAGAGTCGATCGAACACCCGCTAATTTGCGAACGCTGCGTTTCAGCAGTAGACGGCAAATTCTAACGTAGGGTGCGCTTCGGGAAAAATTATTGAGTTTGTGGTAGCCACATTCAGCCCGAAGCGCACCTTACAATAACTTCATTTACTTATTTCTGATTAAAAAAACGGCAGACGAATTCACCAGGGTTGTTTTGTCCAAACGCCAAAACAGTTCCATTTTTCTTAACTGTAGTGCGATCGCGGCAATTGTAGACTTCTAGAGGCTGTTTCACTCCGTCAACACTCAGAATTACCCTGTATTCCCAATAATTTTTTGCACTGCGTTTGATATCGACAATGCAAATCTCGCTTCCTTGATAATTGCGGCATACAGAGGCGTCAGCAGGAAGCGCGACCCAGAAAAAAGATATTAATAACAAAAAGTAGCAAACACATTTCATCATCTGCGATCGCCTTTTCCTTTACGCTACTCCGAACCCAGTATGCGGACGCTTGTAAGGTGGATGCAACCCCAACACAATATCATCCTCAGACACTCCCATCTCGACAAATTCCCGTGCAATATCCACTTCTGTCATATTGCGCTGAATCCAAATTTTGCTATCCTTAATATCCAAATGAATGAAACAGTTGTATATCCGCTTTAGTCCCTCCCAGCCAACATCTAGTAACTGATAGTGGTCATGTTCCCCATCAAAAACAAGCTGGCATTCAACGTCTGGATTAGGCTTTTCTATCGTTGCTTGTTGAGTTAGCAATTTGCGGATACACTGGCGGTAATGCTCTACTCTTTCCATTCCACAATTACCTCCTTTTGCGGATCGTAAACGACGAGTTTAAGTTGATACACATTGACCGCTTCTTGTATAAATGGCTCTTGAAAAAACGAGTCAAAAGTATCAAATGGTACTGCTAGATACAGTGTTCTGTCCGGTTCTTTGATTTGTAAGGCAAGCCGATAATTCAAAAATTGACCCAAGGCGAGATGAAAGTCAGTAATTGCAGAGTTGTTGAGAAAGCTTTTAATTTCAACAGCAATTTTTTGCCCTAATTTTTCCGCCACCAAAATCTTCTCTGCGGCTAAATCAATCTCAAACTTAACACCCTGAATTTTGACGATCAGCGGATCTGCGGTGATTTCCCACTCCTCCTTCTGAAGCGCTTTTTTGACAGCATCGTGAAATAAATCTCTAGCAGCCATTTATGTACAATACAGCTTTTATATCTCTTATCTATTCTACTGCATAACCCGTATACTTTCGCATAAACGGCGGCTGAAATCCCCAAACAATATCCTCTTTGGGAACTCCGGCTATTACTAAATCTTCAGCAATATCATCTTCAGTGGCATTCCATTGAAGCCAAATTTTCCCGCCCTTGATATCTATGTGAATGCTACAGTGATGCACCCTAGTCTGCTTGTCCCAGCCCACATAGAAGATTTGGTAATGATCTCGTTCTGTATCAAGAATTGTCTCGACTTCAATGTCTCCGTGAGCAGGTTTGCGCTTGCCGTACTCCAGTAACATTTGCTGCACAATTTGCCGATATTTGATTAATTTTTCCATTGCCAACTTACTAAGTCCTATCTTACCTTTTTTGATAATCAACTGACAGTATTGTGCAAGCGACTTAGCAATTGGGCGCGCCCTCAAGTCGCGACATCGTAAGATAGCTGAACGAGACCCGAACTGTATGTCTGACATCCAGTTAGCTGCAAAGCTGTAGTATTGGGATTAGCAAATAAAGGAATTCCTTCGCCCAAAATAATCGGGTGCACCGAGAGAATTAGCTCGTTGACAAAGTTTTGATTCAGGAAATCGCGAATCAGCAGAGAACCTCCCACCAACCAAATATTCTTGCCGTCAAGCAAGCGCAACTCATTGACAAAACTCTCTAAATCTGTTACCGCTTCGACATCAGAAGTTGCTTGAAAATCTAGATATTTCGTAAAAACATAACTCTTTTTTTCCTGGTACGGATACTCCCCCAAAGTTAGAACTTGCTCGTAAGTCTTTCGACCCATGAGAACCGTATCGATGCTATCTAAGAATTTAGTATAACCGTAGTTTTGGTCTGTAAACAGCCAGTCAATATCGCCATTCTGACGGGCGATATAACCGTCCAAACTAGAGGAAATGAACAGCACGACTTTCCGCATGGCAACACCTAGATAAATGCTCTACAGATAGTTTATACGATTAATTAATACTTCGGACAGTTTTGATATCGTAGTCTGAAACCCTTGATTTCCCGTTGACCTATAGTGTGCGTCGGCAAGGGTTACTCTCGAAGACGATCGCCCTGAAACACTTATTCTACAGTTGGCAGTCACAAAATGTCCGAAGTGTTGATATAGTTAAGATATTAGCTAATCTAAGTAATAAGACCGTGACTTGCGAACAGGGACGCTGAGAAACCGAGTTTTTCAACGCCTATTTATCGCGCTAGGCAAAAGTGTATTTTTGTAAAAAAATCCGGTGGCTGCGTCCAAGAGTCAAGATGTTATCGATCTCTATTCAGCAGAATTCGACAGATATTGCTGCTGTTGGGATAGGAAGTTATTTGTCTATGAATCAAATTAAACGTGTTGCCATAGTGGGAGGAACCCACGGAAACGAACTCACAGGAATTTACCTGGTGAAGAAATTCGATCGCGCGCCAGAGTTAATTGGGCGATCGAGTTTTGAAACAATCGCCCTGCTAGCCAATCCCAAAGCTTGCGAAATCGGGACACGTTACATCGATATCGACCTCAACCGCTGCTTTCGACAGCAAGATTTAGAAAATCCCCATCTCTCCAGCTATGAAGCGCAGCGGGCTAAAGAAATCTACCGCAGTTTTAGCTCAAAAAACACTCAGCAGCAAAATTTAATTATCGATCTGCACAGCACCACATCCAACATGGGGCTAACATTTATTCTCGCCAGCCATAATCCTTTTAACCTGCAATTAGCAGCTCATTTAACCTCTGTATATCCTCACCTCAAGCTACTCGCTTCGGCAACCAAGAGTCATGATAGTGATTTGCTGCGATCGCTTTCGGAATTAGGCGGTACGCTGGAAGTTGGTGCAGTGGCACAAGGCGTCTTGGATGCGTCTTTATTTCAGCAAACTGAGCAAGTTGTCGGCACAATCTTAGACGGCGTAGAAGCCTACAATCAAGGCACAATGCCTGCTGCCAAAAATCCGCTGACTATTTATCATACCATTGGGGCGATCGACTATCCCAGAAACGAGAACAGAGAAATTCAGGCAATGATTCATCCTCATCTGCAATCCAGAGATTATGAAGCCCTGAATCCCGGCGATCCGATGTTTTTGACCTTTGACGGCGAGTCGGTATTGTATGAAGGTAAATCAACCGTATATCCAATTTTTATTAACGAGGCAGCTTACTACGAAAAAGGAATTGCCATGTGTTTTACCCAAAAGCAAATAGTTGTTAGTTGTTAGTTGTCAGTTGTCAGTTGTCAACATTCAACAGTCAACAGCCATCAGCTAAAAACTATTCTTGAGGATTTTCAGGTGACAAAAACTCCTCTTCATAAGGCGCACTAGCCGCGCGAAACTGCTTCCACACTTCCAAACTAGAAATACAGGCAATCAGCCACACCAAACCCGCCGTATAACCGGCAATAATATCTGTCGGCCAGTGAACTCCTAGGTAAAGCCGGCTCAAACCAATAGCAGCAATTAATACAACTGTCAAGCTGTAAATCAACCAGCGCTGCTTGGGAAAGCGCGAACCCAAGAAATATCCTAGCAAACCGTAAATAACCATTGAAATCATCGCGTGTCCGCTAGGAAAACTGTAAAAGCGAACGTCAACAGCGCGCTCCCAAAGTTGAGGTCGAGCGCGGGCAAAAAGTTTTTTTAACAGTAAATTTAAACCGATCGCCCCCCCACCCGCGAGCGCAATAGTTGTAGCTTCCGAGCGGTGATTGCGCCCTAGCAAAACAATACCCAACGTCAGACAAATCACTAGCAGCAAGTTCGGCTCGCCCAAAAAGGTAAAGCCCAGCATTATTCGATCGCCCAGCGGAGTGTGCAATTTCCTCAGAGCTAGTAAAATAGAGGTATCGAAAGCGTAACTTTCTTTTTCCAACACCTCTTCGGCAATGGTGGCAAATCCCCACATCGCCAAAGCAGCAACAGCAAGCCCGGCCAGCCGAATTATCGAAATGATCGATCGAATTTTAGAGCGCATTGTTTAACCAATTAAAATTTTAAAATTTATAACTGAAAATAATACAACAAATATAGGAAACGAAAACGCCTTACCGATCGTCTACATTCCTGAGCAACTCTATTCTGAATGATTAATTGATTTTTCACTACCCACCTCAGCTTTTACATCCAACCGACGAATGACTATACTATCAAAAAAATACCTTTCTGCAATTTTGTCGATCGTGGGGTTGACAAGTCTGTCTAGCTGTGCTGCGAAAACCGGAGTCAATGCCCCGATCGCCGAAGCCAACACGATCGCCCAGCGTCTCGTATCTTCAGCCGTCGCCCAAAAGTCGAACAACCCGCAATTCGGCCAGCCGATCGGCTGTACCCTAGGCAAAGACTGTTTTGTACTGCTGTATTTCGATCGAGAACCCGGCCCCACTGCCGTCGATTTTGGCTGCGGGCGCCAAACCTACGACGGCCACGACGGTACAGACTTTGCGATTCCCGACGCCAAAGCAATGGCAAAAGGAGTTCCAGTTATTGCCTCCGCTGCCGGCAAAGTTTTGCGAGTGCGAGATGGTGTGGTCGATCGGCGTTTACAGAACGATACAGACAAAGCCAACATCGCAGGCACAGAATGCGGCAACGGCATGGTAATCGACCACGGCGCAGGCTGGGAAGCCCAATACTGCCACCTCCGCCAAGGCAGCGTTGCCGTCAAACCCGGGACGCAGGTAGAAAAAGGCACAGTTTTGGGCATGGTGGGAAACTCTGGGATGGCATCTTTCCCCCACGTACACGTAACTTTTCGCTATCAAGGCAAACCCGTAGATCCGTTTGTGGGCCCCGACGCGAAGGTAGGCTGCAACATCGCCCGCAATCCAATTTGGGACAAGCCTCTAGACTATATTTCCACAGGTTTAATTCGGGCTGGTTTTGCCAATAAGGCACCGGACGAGAATGCTGTTTGGGCCGGACAATTTTCCGAGACAAAACTACCTGTCAATAGTCCAGCTTTGTTGTTTTGGGTGCAAAGTTACGGAGTGCTCAAGGGCGATCGCGAACAATACAAATTATTGGCACCCAACGGCACAACCATCGCTGACCAGACCAATGAAATTAAAGCCCCCAGCCGCACTTGGTTGGGTTATGTCGGCAAAAGAAACAGTACAAACTCTCCTCTGACTCCCGGAGTTTGGCGGGCCGAATACCGGTTGACGCGGGGCGATCGAGTTTTGACAGAAGTCAAGCGAGAAGTAGAGTTGCGTTAGTTAGTTAACTGTTGACTGTTGACTGTTGACTGTTGACTGTTTTTTTGTTATGGATGTGTAAGTCCTGTTAACTGTTAAAATAACAACAATATTTGGAAATAGTCGCAGTTGCAGCTAACTACTTTTAAAAAAATGTCATACAGCCAATTCACAAACCTAGAAATGATTGAAACTAACTTTGGCATAACCATTGCTGACAAAGTTGGTATTTTTGCCGATTTACCCGACGCCGAGTATAGCGAGCTTCTCAGCCAAACTCTGCAAGAAAACATTTCTTTGGCTTTAGCAATTAATACCGAAAAAGCTCGCTCCGAATTAATTGTCACACCTATTTTAGTAGAACTCAGAAAGCAGTTTAAGTATCAAATTAGCTTTTTTTCAGGAAAAGAGTTTAATGTAGATTTAGAAAAAGGATTGACGGGTTTTTGTGACTTTCTGATTAGTCGTTCTCCCGAACAACTGTTAATTAAAGCTCCGGTTGTCGCTTTAGTAGAAGCTAAAAATGATAATATCCAAGCTGGATTGCCACAATGTATGGCAGAAATGATTGCCGCTCAAATTTTTAATGAAAGAAGAAACAATAATATTTCCGCAATATATGGGGTGGTCACAACCGGGACAAATTGGAAATTTTTACGGCTTAGCAATCAAATTATGGAAGTTGATTTAAATGATTATTATATTGATAATATCAGTAAAATTATTGGCATCTTAAAATATTTGATCGATGCAGCTAACCTGTGAAACAGGGAGCAAATTTCAGAAAACTTATCAATAGTTTTTTCACGATCGCAGATTCTACCGGACAGTGCAGCTTTCATTTTTCTTGCTGTCGCCTGCTCGATCGCTCCTCCTTCCCGTCGAACCCTCGCGTTGGAGAGGGTGGTTGTCATTTTGACAATTTTTTAGGGCCAATTTTCCCAAGCTTGAGCCACAATGTCGCTCAGCCATAGCCTCTGAGCAAAATCGAGCAGATTGTCGTCGGCGAGCACCTCAGCCTTTAACTCATCCAAAGATTGAGATCGCGATCGAGCTATCTGAACCACACCCGCGATCGCCGACGCCACCAATTCTTCATTCAGCGGCTGCTGTCGCAAAGCAATCATTTCTTGAGGATTCGTAGGAATGGGATAATTCATAGGAGTGCATACCGAAGAGAGTAGATATTCAGCCGCTGCGGGCCAACCGAGAGCAAGAGCGATCGAAAACTTAAAAATCTGAGAACATTGTAAACTTATTTAAAACTCAATAATTATTCGGGAGTATAGCCTACTTTGCTCCCTTGTCAACTCCCCCATCTTTATTAATTTATTCAGAATTGAGAGCCTAACCATGCAAGAAATTCTTTATCTAGAAGTCCCCACACCAGATACAGCAGCCGTCTGCACCTGGTTGCAGCACGAATTCGATCCCGGAATCGGAGAAAAAATTATTACTCCTGACGGCTTTCGCCTGCTTTCAAACGCAACAGCAGCCGAGGTTCTCTTGTCGGGAACTAAAAATGCCAATCCAAAACCCGCATTCGCTGACACCAATTCAGGAAACCGCAATTGCCGATCGACAGAACTTTCGGTCTTTGTCTGGTCAGTGCAGCGCACAACTTATTTAAAAGTCTTTCGTCTAGAAGACGCGCCCGCTGGAGAAAGAAAGTTCCTAGAAGCTCTGAATCTTGCGGTGAGAAACAAGTTTCCCGATCGCTACCCCGAACCCCCTGTCATCGACCTCTCCAAACAGTCCATTTTTGACGCTCTTGCCCCCTATTACCCCCTCACTGTCAAATACTTCCAAAAAATGCCTAAAGGCGAATACGACCTCGATCGCGTCTACTGGTGGGAGCAGCGCTGGCGCGAAGGCACTCGCAATCCTCAAACGCCAAAACAAGTAGTGTTTCTGAAGGAAGAAGTCCGATGGAAGTCCGAAGAGGGAACAGGGAAGAAGGAAGAAGGCACAATTTCGGTGTCTGATTCTGGCGATACTTTTTACGATTTAATTTATATTGGCGGGGCCTTGGGAGTGATTCACGCCGCAGTCATGGCGAGATTGGGCTACCGAGTGCTGCTGGTGGAACGAATGCCTTTCGGGCGGATGAATCGCGAGTGGAATATTTCGCGGGACGAAATTCAAAGCTTAATTGATTTGGGTTTATTTACAGCAGCGGAAATCGAAAGTTTGATTGCCCGAGAATACAAAGATGGCTACAATAAGTTTTTTGATGCTAACAATCCGCCCGTTACTCGATCGCCAGTTCTGCACACGCCGAAGGTGCTGAATGTAGCTTTAGACGGCGAGAAACTGCTATATTTGGCGGGAGTTAAGCTGACAGAAGCTGGTGGGGAAATCTGGGACGAAACTGAGTTTGTTAGAGTCGATATAGAAGTAGAAAAAGTAGTATTTCAGGGCTGCCACTTGCCGACAAAAGCCGATCGCACTGCATTAGGAAGGCTGCTCGTGGATGCGATGGGTTCGGCTTCTCCCATCGCTTGGCAGTTGAACGGAGGGCGGGCTTTTGACAGCGTTTGTCCGACTGTGGGAGCAGTCATCGACGGAGGATTTGAGCCTGGGGTTTGGGATTCCGAGTACGGGGACGTTCTCTACAGTCACGGCGACATTTCCCGCGGCCGCCAGCTCATTTGGGAGTTATTTCCCGGTGCCGGCACAGAACTTACAGTTTATCTATTTCACTACCACCAAGTACATCCCGAGAATCCCGGTTCTTTGCTGGAACTGTACGAGGATTTTTTCACAATTTTGCCGGAGTACCGCCGCTGCGATGTCGATAAATTGGTGTGGAAAAAACCGACTTTTGGTTATATTCCCGGGCATTTTAGCAGCAACAGCAGCGATCGGGCCGTGGCGATCGATCGCCTGATCTCGATCGGCGACGCAGCATCCCTGCAATCTCCTCTCGTTTTCACCGGCTTCGGCTCCCTCGTCCGCAATCTTTTTCGCTTAACAGACCTTTTGGATACAGCATTAAAGCACAATTTGTTGACTGCCAATCACTTAAACCAAATTCGCGCCTACCAGAGCAATGTTTCAGTAACTTGGCTGTTTTCTAAAGGCATGATGGTTCCCACTGGTCGTAGTTTGCCGCCCCAAAGAATTAATTCAATTCTCAATACCTTTTTCGGTATCTTGGCAAAACAAAAACTCGCCGTAGCCGAAACTTTTATTAAAGACCGAATTGACTGGCTAACTTTTAATCGACTGGCGATCGAAGCAGCCCGAAAAAACCCTTCTCTCCTGCTGTGGATTTTAGATTTTGTCACCTTGGGGGATATTTGGCGCTGGCTGGGAAGTTACTTCAGTTTTACTCTGCTGGCTTTGGCCAGTTGGTTGTTCGGATGGCTGCCCAGCTTCGCCCGCAGGGTACAGCCCTGGTTGGAACCCCGGTATCCAGGTGTTTGGCTGTGGCTGTTGACTACTAGCTATGCTCTCACCTACGGCATGGGAAAAGGGAGAAAATAGTTGTGAGTTTTGAGTTTGGCTCAATAATTCTAATTAAGTAGGACTTATATCAATTCCGGCTGCACCGCAATGATATAGAGGACACAGCACTGCCGTGTCCCTACAATCGATCGCGGTAGGGAAACGGCACTGCCGTGTCCTCCGTTTATATCATTCCGATGCTAACGTAATTGATATTACGCATTGATAAAAAAAAATTGCCTAGCTTAATTTGGAGACGAAACTCATATCTTTCCATGTCAGATGTCCGATCGAAGCTGGCTGAATTCACTATTGAAAAAGCGCTCTCTTTTCGGCTGAAATGGCGGCAGAATTCCCTTCATGAATATCGGGGTAAACTTGTATGTAGGGCTTGCTGAATAAGTTAGAAAAAATCGCGATCGCGTAGCTAACCGCAGACATCGCACTTGATGGGCAATTCA
>NZ_JAUBPE010000094.1:0-24452 GCF_036700565.1 Microcoleus pseudofavosus SVA1_A4 | reverse complement strand
CCCGCCTATCGTGAGCTTCCCCGTAGGGACACGGCACTGCCGTGTCCCTACACTTCACAAACCTGGAATACGCTGTATTTTTCCCAAAAACCGCGTTTCTGAACGTCTCTCCCCCTCTCCTTCTCTCCCCATCTCCCTTTTGTATCCGCTGCCTCTTGTTTAAAAAAAGAGCATCTGCTCTAATTAAGTTATATTCCGAAAAATACTATTTCCTTAAAATTTTTGTATTATAGGGAACTGCACCGAAAATTGCACCGGGAACCGCAGCAGTAAAGTGCGCAAAAATATTTGAGTGGGTTAAACTTACTTTAGGAAAATTTTAGAGCTTAACTTGCAAGCGATGAAAAAATACCCATGCAGGAAGTTATCAACTTGTTTCAGTCTTTTTTCTCTAACTCTGTTGATGCTTTCCTAGAGTGCGATCGACAGCAAAATTACCTCTCGATAAATCCTGTTGCTGCTGCTTGGATGGGATTGGAACCTGCTGAAATAGTAAACAAAAATAATCAGGAATTATTGCAATTATATCCCAATAATGCTGCTCTCAAAAATATAATCTCGCAGATGGATTCCTGCCTGCAACAAGTATTTATCACAGGGGAAAAAAGGCTGGCAATTCACGAGGTGACGGCGGCAGACGGCGGGATTAAAATTTACGAAACGGCTTACACGCCAGCGGTGGATGCCTCTAGCAACCAGATGCGGGTTTTCGGCGTTGGTAGAGATATCACCAGGCACTACCGCTGGCAGCAGCAGAAAACTCAACAGTTGCGCCGATCGAACCATTTACTGTGGTTGAATGCAGCTAACAGTCCCCTGGCAATGGTGGGCTGGGATGAAGATTTTCGGATCGTTCAGTGGTCGAAACGCGCTGAAGAACTCTTTGGCTGGACATCCGATGAGATGATGGGCAAGCAGTTCGGCGATTTAGATTTGGTTTGCGAAGAAGATAGAGAGGCTGTAAGCGCGATCGAACTCGAACTGGCCACCGGCAACGGCAATACTTCAATTAACCAAAATAAAACTAAAAGCGGACAGGTAATTTGGTGTCGCTGGTTCAACTCGATTATTCGCAGCGGCGATACTTTTACCGTGCTTTCTTTGGTGGAAGACATCACCGATCGCAAACGGTTGGAATCAGAAAAAGCCCAAGCTTCTCGCCTCACAGCAATGGTAGCCGATGTCGGTATTGCCCTCACCAAACACCCTCAAGATATCCTGCTTCCCTGCTGCGAGGCAATGGTGCAAAATCTCGATGTCGCCTCTGCTGAAATTTGGACTTTTAACTCTCAACATAATGGTTGGGAATTGCAAGCAGCCTCGGGAATCTACAGCCGTACAGACGATCGGGCTAGCTTTATTGAAAGTAAAGTTAACTCGATCGCCAAACAGCAAAAACCGGAATTTGACTGCGGATTTGAACTGAATAATTTTGGACTCCCGGAGGAAGAATCCGAAGCAGCAGCACACTATTCTGAAATAGCAATTATCAACAGCCGTCAAAATCCGAAAAATTGCCAAATCCCCAAGCAAATTCTCACCTTCGCCGGCTACCCTTTAATTGTGGAAGAACGGCTGGTGGGAGTCATGGTAATTATCAGCCGCCAACCGCTGAGTGCACCCTTTCAGGAAACTTTAGCATCGGTTGCCGATGTCATCGCTTTAGGCATCGAACGCAAGCGTGCAGAAGCCGAATTAAAGTCAGCTAGAGGGTTCCTCAATTCCGTAGTAGAAAATCTGCCGGTGGGAGTTTTTGCTAAAGATGCTTCTTCGCTGAAATTTGTGCTGTGGAATAAAGCGGGAGAAACGATCGCAGGTGTTACCTCTCAAGAGGCGATCGGGAAAAATGACTACGATATTTACCCTAAAGAACAAGCTGATGTTTTCACAGCTCAAGACAGGGAAATATTGACCGGTCATCACAATCAATCTACTGTTCAAGACATAGCCGAAGAGCCGATCCAAACTCGCCACAAAGGTATGAGAATACTGCACACCCGCAAAGTGCCAATTCTCGACGCTCAGGGCCATCCTCAGTACGTTTTGGGGATTACTGAAGATATTACCGAACGCAGGCAGGTAGACGAAAGCGTGCGCCTCTACGACCAAATTGTCGAGAATATGCAAATTGGTTTGTACGTCTACCATTTAGAAAATATAGACGATGACAGCACTCTCAGGGCGATCGCCTCGAATCCCGCAGCTACCAAGTTTACCGGATTAGAAATGGCCGACGTTTTGGGCATGACAATCGACGAGATTTTTCCTCATTTGCGATCGAAAAACATTCCCCAAGCATTTGCTTCGGTAATTATAGGCCAAAAAGCCGTAGAAGTTGAAGATATTGACTGCGATGAATGCGGCAGAATAACTCGCGCTTTTTCTATTAAAGCTTTTCCGCTGCCCAATAACTGCGTTGGCGTTGCTTTTGAAAATATTACCGCTCGTAAATCCCTGGAATTAGAACTCAAGGTAGCTTTGGAACAAACCGAACGTTCCGAACAATTGCTTCGCACGGTAATTGATGAAAACAGCGACTGGATTTTTGCCAAAGATAAAAATTTTCGATATATTTTGGCAAACAAGAGTTTCCTTAAAGCTATTAACAGAACCCTAGAAAACACGATTGGAAAAGATGATTTACAATTAGGATTTTCGGTAGGATTAGTGTTTGGAAATGCCGCAAAAAATATCCGTGGCTTCCGCACCGACGACTCGGCGGTACTGGCCGGAGAAACTCTCCGCAATCCCTACGATCCGGCAACTGTTGCTGATGGTTCAGTACATATTTTTGATACCCAAAAAGTCCCTCTGCGCGACGCTGAAGGCAATGTATTCGCAGTGCTGGCTTTCGCTCACGATATTACTGAACGCCATCAAGCTCAAGAAGCTTTGCGTAGAAGTGAAACAAGATTTCGCTCTTTGGTAGCTAATATTCCGGGAGTAGTTTATCGCTGGCAGTGCGATTTTTTTGCAACTTTTATTAGCGATGCTGTTTACTTGCTAGCGGGCTACCCTGCTGCGGATTTTATTTCGCCTTTGGACAGGGGAAGCCGGACTTTTGCTAGCATTATTTACCCGGAAGATTTGGCAAAAGTAGAAGCAACTATTAGGCAAGGAATAGAAAACAAACAGTCTTATAACTTGGAATACCGCTTGCTAGCAGCAGACGGCACGGTTAAATGGGTGTGGGATAAAGGTTCTCCTGTATTCGCTGAAGATGGGAGCGTTGGCTGTTTGGACGGGGTGATTTTTGATATTAGCGATCGCTACTACGCCGAGGAAGCATTGCGCCAAAAAACTTTAGAGTTAGAATCAGTTTTTCGCGCTTTGCCTGATTTGTATTTCAGACTAGATGCTGACGGTATAATCGTGGATTATTTGTCAGGAAGTTCCTCGGATTTATACCTATCTCCCGAACATTTTATGGGCAAACGAATGACAGACATATTGCCACCAAATGTCGCCAGCCAATTGGCTCAAGCAATCTTTGAAATTTCCGAACACAGAAATTCGATCGATATAGAATATTCGCTTTCCATGTCGGAAGGAGACAAAACTTATGAAGCCAGACTGTTGCCTTTTAATTCAGATCAAATTATTATTCTAGCTCGCAACATAACTCTGCGCAAACAGGCTGAATCTCAATTAAAACATAAAAATCACCAGCTCGAGCAAACATTGAAACAATTAGGAAGGACTCAAGCTCAACTAATTCACGCAGAAAAAATGTCTGGTTTGGGACAGCTCGTCGCGGGAATTGCTCACGAAATTAATAATCCTGTCAGTTTTATCTACGGCAATATCATTCACGCTAGCGAGTATGCCAAAAACTTGCTGCAACTGTGCAGTTTGTATCAAGAACATTACCCGAAACCTGTTTCTGTTATCGCGGAGTTTGCTGAGGAAATAGAAGTTAAATTTATAAAAGACGATTTCCCGCACCTGCTGAACTCAATTCAAACCGGAGCAGATCGGATTCGCGAAATTGTTCAGTCTTTGCGAAACTTTTCCCGCCTGGAAGAATCAGATATTAAGCGTGTCGATATCCACGAAGGAATAGACAGCGCTCTGTTAATTTTGCAACACAGACTTAAAGAAAATGGCAGAAATCGTAATATTGAAATAGTTAAAGAATATGGGAAACTGCCACCGGTACAGTGCTACGTCGGACAGTTAAATCAAGTGTTTATGAATATTTTAAATAATGCTATTGATGCTTTAGCAGATGTCAGGAATAGGAAGTTGGAATTGGCGAGTGCAACGGATGCCCAAGGGCAAGATTTTTCTGGTTTACCTTTAAGTTGCGGCGCATTGCCTGGGATTCGGATTCGCACGGAGGTTTTGGAGAACAATCGGGTGGCGATCGCAATTTCAGATAACGGATTGGGAATGGCAGAGTCTGTTAAGTCTCGGGTATTTGACCCGTTTTTTACTACTAAACCAGTAGGCAAAGGTACAGGTTTGGGACTGTCTATCTCCTATCAGATTGTGGTGGAAAGACACGGGGGCACGCTGCGGTGCATTTCTGTGCCTGGAGGGGGAACTGAATTCGCGATCGAGATTCCAATTCGGCAGAGGTAATGAGTCAGTTGACTGTTGACTGTTGACTGTTGACTGTTGACTGTTGACTGTTGACTGTTGACTGTTGTCATTGGGAATTGGTCGTTTTACTGGAAAAATGATAATCTAATTAAAGATACTAAGAGTCAGGAATATCAACATGGTATACAAAGGCATACATACTTCTAGTGCAGTTGCAAAACCAATTAAAGATGATGATGATGATGATTCCTACGTTGACTATTTTTATGACGATCCGGGGGCTCCGCCGGGAACTCTCGACTTAGAACCCGATGCGCCGCCTCCAGAAATTGTATTAATTGACTATTGCGAGGCAACAGCTACTCGCTCGAAATTGGCAAATCCTCAAGAAGCTGCTGCGTATTTAGATACAGAATCAGTGTCTTGGGTTGATATGTTGGGATTGGGAAATAAAGAAACTTGGCGACATATGGGCGAAGTGTTTAATTTGCATCTTATGACTCAAGAAGATGTGGTTAATGTGCCACAGCGCCCTAAAGTTGTAGATTACGAAAATCACCTTTTAATCATTGCCTGGATGGTGATGATTAAGCCGAATTCAGATAATTTTCACAAAGAACAAGTTAGTTTTCTATTGGGTAAACATTACCTGGTAACTATTCAGGAAGAACCGGACTATGATTGCTTTGGGCCCGTGCGCGATCGCATTCGTAAAGGACAAGGAAGTATTCGCAAGCACGGAACCGATTATCTGGCTTATACTCTGTTAGATTCGATTATAGATGGATTCTTCCCAGTATTAGAAGTGTACGGAGAGCGGATTGAAGAACTAGAGGATGAAGTGGTGGTGAACCCCACCCGCAGAACCCTGGAAAAAATATATAAAATCCGGCGAGAATTGCTGACGCTGCGCCGCGCAATTTGGCCGCAGCGGGATGCAATTAATACTTTAATTCGCGATAGCAGCGATTTGATTAGTCCAGAGGTGCGAATTTACCTGCGCGACTGTTACGATCACACGGTGCAGGTGATGGATATGGTGGAAACTTACCGGGAATTGTCTTCGGGTTTGATGGATGTTTACTTGTCTTCTGTTGGCAATAAAATGAATGAAATCATGAAACTGCTGACAGTGATTTCTAGTATCTTTATTCCTCTAACTTTTGTGGCGGGAGTATACGGGATGAATTTCAATACAGAGAAATCGCCTTTGAATATGCCGGAACTGAATTGGTATTTTGGCTATCCGCTTTGTTGGGCGATCATGGTAGCGATCGCCTCTGCTTTAGTTTACTTCTTCTGGCGGCGCGGCTGGTTTGAAAACTTTTCTACTGTGAAAGATGACTCAGCAAAATAACCGGATTTTAAATTTTGGATTGAGGATTGAATAATTCAAAATCCTGTTATGGACAAAGGTTTCCTGCCCCTAGTTGAAGCCGTGTCATAAATCCAAAAATTTTAAGTTTCCAGATTCATTCGTGAGTGGATTTAAGGAGATTTGCATTGAAATTTAATTGTTTGGCGGGCTTTCCTACCACCGCACAAGAGTTTGAATAAACACAAATGTCAAAATTAAGTGGGCGACAACTTAAAATCGTAAATCTAAAATCCCACATTGATTGACGATCGATCGCGTACAATAAATCTGGGGAAAAAGTAGGCGCAGGCGGTTGCGGATTAGCGAAAGCTTGTCTGAGGAAAGTCCGGGCTCCCGAAAAACCAAACTTGCTGGGTAACGCCCAGTGCGAGCGATCGTGAGGATAGTGCCACAGAAAGATACCGCCAATTAGTCATTAGTCAGCAGTCATTGGTCATTAGTAAGTAACTGAGGATTTTTGACTGGGAAGCAACAACTAATTTGGTAAGGGTGCAAAGGTGCGGTAAGAGCGCACCAGCAGCATCGAGAGGTGCTGGCTCGGTAAACCCCAGTTGGGAGCAAGGTCGGAGGGACTATGGTTGGTTTTTTACCAGTTCCGTTTTTTGGTACCGCTTGAGGCGTCTGGTAACAGGCGTCCCAGATAGATAACTGCCCTCGAAAACTGCTTGCAGTTGAGAGAACAGAACCCGGCTTATGTCCGACTTTTTCCCCCCCAATTTAATTAAAATTACCGCTTGGGAATAAGGCCAACAAATCCTTTCGACCTGCCTTATTTTGGGCTGCGGTGGGCCATAAGCAACCGGAGGAATATTTAGTTTTTTAAGGAAAAGTTTTTTATTAATATGAATCTGATACCAGTTTCAAAAAAGAATGCAACTTTAGACAAGCTCCAAACCCGGATAGTCATCCGTCATTCCCAATTCTAAAATCTAAAATCTAAAATCTAAAGTCTAAAATCTAAAATCTAAAATCTAAAATGGTATGATTTATCCGGGTCGCCAAAAGCAACTTGAAACATTAATTCAAAAATTGGGACTGCCGAAGGATTGTTCGATAAAATGGCATCTCCTCGATTTAGCTTTGACTCATGCGAGCGCGTCAGCTAAGGCAAATTACGAGCAACTAGAGTTTGTAGGCGATGCAGTCGTGCGGCTGGCGGCGTCGGAATTGTTGTTTGAGATTTATCCCGACTGTACAGTGGGGGAATTTGCTGCGATTCGATCGATCTTGGTGAGCGATCGCATTCTTGCTAAAATCGCTGAAAGTTACGGGTTCGATCGCTATTTAATTGTTTCCAGCAGCGCCGCCTCCGACAAAACAGGCGCTGAACCCCGACTGGCCGATGCTTTGGAAGCCGTACTCGCCGCGCTTTATTTGAGCGTCAATACCTTAGAATTAATTCGCCCTTGGCTAGATTCTCACTTTCAACACCTAGCGGCCCAAATCCGCAGCGATCCGGCCCGCCAAAATTACAAAGCTGCTCTCCAAGAGTTGACTCAAGGCAAATACAAAACTTTGCCCAAATATAGCGTGCAAGAAACCGGGACAGTGCAGGGCGGGGAGGATCGTTTTACCGCAGAAGTTCTCATTCAGGGAGAGTTGGTAGCAGAGGGAAAAGGTCGATCGATCAAAGCGGCAGAACAAGCAGCGGCTCAGGCAGCTTTTAATAAATTAGTCAGTAGTCAGTAGTCAGTTGGCAGTTGGCAGTTGGCAGTTGGCGGTTGGCAGTTGGCAGTTGGCAGTTGGCAGTTGGCAGTAGTTAGTAGTTATTTGTTATTTGTTATTTGTTGTTTGTTAACTGCTACCAATAACAGTCAACAGTGATTGTTTTGGATTAAAACATAGATAATAATCACAACATATGGTATAATAAAATTGCGATTTTTAAAATTATAATCAATGAAAATCGGAATAGCTGTATTGGGTGCGGGCCGCTGGGGAGTTAACTTAATTCGCAACTTTCTCGAACATCCCAACAGCCAAGTTTTAGCGGTGGTAGACCCGAATCGAGATTCATTGGCGGCCGTCCAAAAACAATTTAATCTCCATTCCTCGGTGATTCTAGCTACCGATTGGTCTCAAGTGCAAGAATTGCCGGGACTGGAAGCTGTGGCGATCGCCACTCCAGCTTCCACACACTACACCCTCGCAGCAGCAGCGCTGAAACAAGGCTACCACGTCTTAGCAGAAAAACCCCTCGCCCTCAACCTCACTGAAGCAATAGAACTCTGTCAATTAGCCGAAAAACAGCAGCGGCAACTCTTCGTTGACAACACTTATCTATTTCATCCAGCAGTCGATCGAGGCCAAACAATTATTCAACAGCATCAACTCGGAAAATTGCGCTACGGTTACGCCCAGCGCACGCATTTTGAACCCGTGCGCCATGACGTTGATGCCCTTTGGGACTTGGCCGTTCACGATATCGCTATTTTCAATACTTGGCTCGGACAAACCCCAATTAAAGTAAGGGCGATCGGCACTGTTTTTCCGAAGGAAGAAGGAAGAGGGAAGAAGGAAGAAGGAAGGAGGAACAAGGAAGAAGGAATAAATAAAGAACCAGCAGGAGAAATAGAAAATCAATTTGCTTCTTCACGGATGACTGGGAATCATTCAGAAGGACTAGCCGATTTAGTCTGGGTAACGCTTACCTATCCCGACGGATTTCAAGCATTCATTCACCTGTGCTGGCTAAATCCCGACAAACAACGGCGCTTAACAGTTGTTGGCAGTTTGGGAACCTTGATTTTTGATGAAATGTCGCCAGAAACCCCCCTGATTTTGCAGCGAGGCAATCTCAATTGCGGGGGCGAGGAGAATAACTCTTTTGAAAGTGCGTTAGCGAAGCCCTCGAAGAGGATCGCACCGCAGCCAACGGGCTTCAGACACCGCGAAGTGTTGAATGTAGAATCGACAGAACCGCTGCGGCGAGTGTGCGATCGCTTCCTCAACTGCGTGCAAACAAATACCCCCTGCCCTACCTCTTCCGGCTCCGCCTCCGTCGAATTAATCCGCATTCTCAGCGCTTTGAGCAAATCCCTCGAACTCGGCGGACAGCCCCTAATATTATTTGAGATTTGAGATTTGAGATTTGAGATTTGAGATTTGGAAATCACTCGTAACTTTTGAAATTTCCCTTTTCCGTTACCAAGTCCTGGCTGTGAAAATAAAAACTTGACTGCTGATTTACAGGTAAAGAAATCATCACCGCAGTACCTTGATTCGCACCCGCGCTGTGCAGGGTAATGCTTCCGATCATAGATTCCATTATCCTTCGCGAGATAGCCAAGCCCAAACCGTTACCGCCAAACTTGCGAGTTGTAGAACCATCAGCCATCACAAAAGGTTGAAACAATTTCTGCTGGTGTTCGGGAGCGATACCAATTCCCGTATCTTTAATTGTCACCACCACCCAATTGTTTTGACCGCCCTGGCCCTGGCCGATCGCACTTTCCGAGGCACTGCCGTTAAAACTAGCAGAATTATTCCTACATTCTAACCGCACAGATATATTAATGCTGCCCGACTCTGTAAACTTAACGGCATTGCTCAACACGTTCAAAAACACCTGTTTTAGCTTCTCTGGATCGGCATGAACAATAATCGGATCGTGAGGTTCGGGCAAGCTTAACTTCAAACCTTTTTCCTCAATTTGAGGTACTTGCAAATCAATCGCGTCTTCCAGTACCTGGGTAATATCAACTACTTCTAACATCATGGAGAAAGTGCCGGCTTCTATTTTAGCAATGTCCAAAATATCATTAATAATATTGAGCAATTGCATTGACGAGTCGTGGGCCCGCTGCAAGAATTCCATCTCTTCATCTCGGTCATCGCAGTAGCCGTCCCGCACAATTTGAATAAAACCAATAATCCCGTTGAGCGGCGTTCTCAGTTCGTGAGAAATATTGCCCAAAAATTCATTTTTTAACTGATTGGCAACTTGCGCTTCCTTGGTTGCGACTTCCAATTCTCTGGCCCAGGATCTGAGGCGCTGCACCATGCTGTTGAGTGCTTCTGATAGTTGATTAAATTCCCTAATTTGGAAATTTTGCGGCACTGCCTGCGGCGCTTCTGTATCCACTTTCAGCGCGTAGTCTCTCAGTTTTTCCAAAGGACGCGCCAAGTCGCGAGACAGATATAAAGTCGCGACGATACTAGCAGCAACCAAACCGACAATTAAATTAAATAAAACTTGCTGAATTTCTTCCAAACCTGATAGAGCGTAATCTAAACGAGAGACAGCTAAAATAATCCACTTGCTGTTCTCCTGTTTAGTTGAAGGACTGGGGATAGCCGCGTATCCTGCTAGCAACTCTACACCATTTTTTTCAAAGGAAAATAGGTGGAGAAAAGCTTGTCCGCCGGCGATCGCCCTTTTGACAATACTTTTTAGTCGATCAGCATCTGCCTCGGCGTCGATATTGCGGCCCACGCGGTCGATATTCGGGTGCGCCAAAATCGTCCCATCTTGGTCGATCGCCACCGTATAGCCGGCTAGAGAGCCCTTGGGAGCGCTGGTTTGCACCGGCAGAGCCGACTGCAAACTCAACGCATAACTCAACTGCCTGCTGTTTCCCCGACGAATGTAAACAGGAGCACTCAACACCAAACTCACTTGGCTGTCGCGGCCTTCTTTGCTCGCATCTGGAAAATCCTCAGCACCCCCAGCCACCTTCTTGCCGTTGGCTTTCCCCTGTCGCTGCACGGGCCAGGACAGACTGATGTAAACGCTCTTGTCGTCCAGCAGCGTTTGCTGCTGCTGCACCTTCGGCCAAAAATTGGCAGGCAGCGACTGAATCGGCTGCTGCCCGCAAGTGCTGGCTATGACTTGATTTGTCTGTAAATTAGTCAATTGCAAGCAATCAACCTGCGCGGGCAACCGCTGCCCTAATTGCGCGATAAACTTTTGATAATCCTTCGGCTCTACAGACTGCAACATCGAGTTTTCCGAAGCGCCGATCAGATTCGACTTCAGCGATTTCGCCCACTGTTCAATAGTTTCTGCTTTTCTGACTGCACTTTCGGTCAAGTTTTGACGAGCAGTTTCCAGAAGCGTCGAGCGTGCCTTGCGATAGGTAACATACTCCCCCACCAGCAGAACAGGTACGCTGAGCAACAAAATCCGCGACAGTAAAATACGGCGAAAGGAGGATTGACCTAACTTAACCATAGGACGTATCTAAATTAAGGTACAACACCCAACAGCGACCATAGTGCAATAAACCAGACTGAAAGCGCGAATTTGTCTAGGGTGCTCTGCTGACGGGACAACACAGCTTCCGAACAACATTTAAACACAAAATTATATGAAGCCACTGTAGTAATCTCGATTCTAAGTGTGTGGACTTAAAGATGCTCAGCAGTTTCTTGGGCAAATGGCTGTGATTTCTGTCACACTTCCCTCCTCAATTCTCGGATCGACTTGCACCCGATCGCCCTGGGACAAAATCTTTCAGGCTGTAAAAAAGCCTCGGGTTGCCAGACCGCAGTTGGTTGAAGGTAAAATCGCATAGCTGCACTCGCCGGGCCGAAGGTAAGAGGTTAAAAGTTGTGTCTCCGGCTAGTGTACCCAGAAAATTATTGCTGGAACGCAATTTTTCTTTCCGAATCCCTTCGAGAGATGCCCCATCCAATGAGCGATTCGAGATTCTGCACCCTGTGAAAGATTTCTTTTGACATCCGATGATGGATTCGGTAACAACAATTCACCTGTCAAACAAAAAGAATGAGATGATCGAGTTGCCGATCGACTCTCACAACCCCGCAGGTGGCGAACATTGGCCCAAACAGTGCACCCACTCTCCGTAAATTTGCGGTAAATTTGCGGTCTCGGCAATACTCTCCATAGCTTAATCGATGAAAAAAAACTCCAGCAATTATACATATTATTACACAAACAACCGTCCCAGATATCATCACGCTTATTTGATATCTCCCCTTTTAGAAATGGTGGCGACACTCCAGGATGCCAGCCAGACAAAACTCCGAGTTTTGGATCTCGGCTGTGGCAATGGCAGCCTCAGTCACGTCATCGCAGAGCACGGCTGCGAAGTAGTCGGCGTTGACAGTTCTGCACCCGGAATTGCCATCTCCCGTCAAAGTTTCCCCGAGTGTCAGTTTATCCAAGCAGATATTTACGAACTCCCCGATACCGATATGCTGCACTCATTTGATATTGTCTTAGCCATTGAAGTAATCGAACACTTACTTTATCCTAAAGAACTGGCAAAAGCTGCAAAAAACTGCCTCAAGCCGGGAGGCAGGCTAATTATTTCCACCCCCTATCACGGTTATTTAAAAAACCTGGCATTAGCTGTTTCTGGAAAATTAGACAAACATTTTACCGTACTTTGGGATAACGGTCACATTAAATTTTTTTCAGTAGAGACGCTGACAAAATTATTAACATCGGAAGGATACACCGACATTAAATTTAAATTTGCTGGTCGGTGTCCCTATCTTTGGAAATCAATGTTATGCTCTAGTAAGTTCTCGGGAGAACCGGAAAAAACATGAGTTATGACTTGTAATTTTTCAGCTAATCAAGTTTCCTGAATTGACAACCAGCACTCATGAAAAGTAAAAAATAAGTTTCAGCTAAAAAAAGTAAAATGACTGCGGGCGTTTGGATACTAGGCGATCGACTTTGGCAGAACCAAGCAGCTCTCAACCGCAGCCTCGATGATAAATCTTCCCTACCCGTAATTTTAATTGAATCTTGGCAACACGTTCAACAGCACCCCTACCACCGACAAAAATTAGTATTAATTTGGTCAGCCGAGCACTTTGCAGAAGAATTGCGCGGCGCTGGCTGCCAAGTCACTTACACAACATCTGGCGACTTTGAAACACCTCTCAAAGCTTGGATTCAAGCTCACAAAATCACGGACTTGCGGGTGAAGGCGCCGAACGATAGACCTTTTTTACAGCTCGTTCAAAACTTGCAAATTTCCTGCAAAATAACCCTAATTCCCAACAATCAATTCCTGCGAACAGAAACAGAATTCCCAAATTGGGCATCAAGCCGCAAACGTTTGTTAATGGAAGACTTCTATCGAGCCAGCCGCCAGCGTTTCCAAGTTTTAATGGATGGCAATAAACCTGTCGGAGGTAAGTATAATTTTGACAAATAAAATCGCCAGCCGCCAAAAGGAAAACTGAATACACCGAAAGCTCTTTGGTTTGAACCGGACGCCATAACTCAAGAAGTTATCGCACAAGTTAAATCTCTATATTTCCCAAGTTACGGAAATATTGAACCTTTTCGCTGGGCGGTTACACTAGAGCAAGCATTGCAAGTATTAGATAATTTCATCGAACAGCGTTTCCCCACTTTTGGCCCTTATCAAGACGCGATGGTAACGGGGGAGGAAACAATGTGGCATTCCCTGATTTCTCCGTATCTTAATCTGGGCTTGCTGCATCCTTTAGAAGTTATTCAAACCGCCGAAACAGCCTACCTCGACAATAACTTAAATTTAAACACCGTCGAAGGTTTTATCCGCCAAATTCTGGGCTGGCGAGAATACATTCGCGGTGTGTATTTTTACGTGGATGCTGATTATTTTCAGAAGAATTGGTTTAACCACACTCAGCCGCTGCTGGAGTTTTTTTGGGACGCCAGCAAAACTGATATGAACTGTTTGCACCAAGTTTTAACTCAAGTCGAAGGCAGCGGTTACGCGCACCACATCCAGCGGTTGATGATTTTGAGCAATTTTGGTCTAATTGCGGGAATCTCGCCGACTCAGCTAGAAAAGTGGTTCCACAGCGCCTTTATTGATGCCTGTGACTGGGTAATGCAGACTAATGTGCTGGGCATGGGTTTGTTTGCTGACGGCGGTGTGTTGGCGTCGAAACCCTACGCTGCGAGTGCGAATTACATCAATAAAATGAGCGATTATTGTCGGGGGTGCAAGTTCGATCAATTTTTTCTACTGGGACTTCCTGGCGCGCCACCGGGATAAACTTCAGTCGATCGGTCGCATGAGCTTTATCTTAGCCAACCTCGACAAAATGCCACCCCAAAAACTGGCGATTATCCGCCAAAAAGTCGCAGAGTGGCACTTAGTCAGTTGACTGTTGTCAGTTGTCAGTTGTTAATCCTTTGCAGTGGCTAATAACAAATAACCAATAACATTAATCAACAGTCAACAGTCAACAATGCCCCATGCCCCATGCCCCATGCCCCATGCCCTTAACATTAATCAACAGTCAACAGTCAACAGTCAACAATGCCCAATGCCCCATGCCCCATGCCCCATGCCCTTTGCAATTCTTATTTTTTCTCTGACTTTTCCTTAAACATTCCACAGCGTTTCCACAGGCAAGTCTGAGGTTTTCCACAGATTTGAGGAAGTTTTCCACAGAAATTAACGGCACGGTCGGATCTTGCTGCGGAATTGGGGATTTCGTTAGCCTCCTGCCCAATTCCTCATACAAACCCAAATAATATAAAGTTATGTAACAAAAAATGCCATGTAAAGCTGATTATTTCGTAAATCTTTTTTTTACATAAAGGAGTTTGTAACATTTCGCAACATTGACAAACCCACCCCCTGATAGCGCACAATGATGCGACCGACCTAAAAAAAGCGCTCTAATTTCGGCTGTGCCTGCACCTGTATCCGGCCGAAAGGGGGGTTTTGTTTTCAATTTATTAGCGAGACTAAAAAAAATGATGAACCCAACAGTCAGTATTTTTGCCGAAATTCCCGAAACGCTGCACGATTCTCTCAAAACTTACCTGGAAACTCATCCCGAATGGGATCTAGACCGAGTATTCTCCGCGTCCCTGTCGCTGTTTTTGTTGCAGAATGCCGACAGCGGTACGCCGGAAGCCTCGCGCAGCTACCGCCAAGCTGCCAAAGTTTATCTCGAAACTTTGTTTCAATACCCTCATCAGAAAATTGGGTAGAAACCTCGTCACTTCGGCGTAGTTTATCCTGAGCGTAGCCGAAGGGCTCAGTACATCGCCTTTTAGGACGGCTTTATATTACAATATAATTGGTCAACGACCCACCCGAGACGATGGATCAAACAGCCTATACGAGCGAAGTTCAGCCTTGTGCTGGCGGCGAAGCAAAATCGGTAGACCGGGAAAAGAGGATAGGGCAATGGTAAACATCCTTAGAATCAAAACGAAGAAGAATTCCGTTTGGTATTCGACACGTAAAAACCGCAGGGCTTGCGGGGTTAGTCTGTGGAGCGAACATAAGACCAAATCTCTTTTAGGGTGGAGGCAGTTGCGAAGAAGCAGAAATTCAAATCGTGAGGTTTGGGAATCCCCGTACCTTCAGGTCGGGGTGGATGTCAACAAGACTTGCACAGCAACAATGTAACTCCGTCGTCGTGAAAGAGATGGGGAGATGGGGAGACGGGGAGACGGGGAGAGGCTTGAGAAATGCAGGACAGCTTACCAATTCCAGATTCCCGATTCCCAATTCGGTAATCTGAAAGCGGTTTTGCAGTACGCCCAGCAAAGAACGCAAGCCGTGCAAAGCCATGTAACATAAAGATTGCGATATTTTTCTATGTAATATGGAACTATTAGATACCTTGATTGTTGGTGCGGGTATTAGCGGTTTGAGTGTGGCGCACGCACTTCACAAGGAAGCAACGAGTGGATCGCCGTTGAAGATTTTAGTAGCTGAGAGTCAGGGACGTGTGGGCGGGAACATCACAACTGCGACAGCGGGGGGGTTTCTCTGGGAAGAGGGCCCGAATAGTTTTTCGCCGACGCCAGAATTGATGAAGTTGGCTGTGGATGTGGGGCTGAAGCAGGAGTTGATTTTTGCCGATCGCAAATTGCCTCGTTTTGTTTATTGGCAAAATAAGCTGCAACCGGTGCCGATGACTCCACCGGCGATGATTCAGTCTCAGTTGCTGAGTTTTCCGGGGAAACTGCGGGCGCTGTTCGGGGCTTTGGGGTTTGTCGCGCCGGCAATGGGCGATCGACTTTCGCAGCAGGGTGACGAGGAAACTGTTTCTCAATTTTTCTGCCGTCATCTCGGTACGGAAGTGATGCAGCGGTTGGTGGGACCTTTTGTTTCTGGGGTTTATGCGGGAGATCCGCAACAACTTAGCGCGGCTGCGGCTTTTGGGCGGGTAACAAAGATGGCTGATGTGGGTGGCGGGCTGGTGGCGGGGGCGCTGCTTTCTGCTAGGAAAAGGCCGAAGCCAACGCCGGCAGACCCGAATGTGCCGTCTACTAGGCCGGGGGAGTTGGGGTCGTTCAAACAGGGGTTGAAGGCTTTGCCAGAGGCGATCGCTGCTCAATTGGGCGATCGGCTAAAACTCAACTGGCACCTGACTCGCCTCCAGCGCACAGAACGCGAAACTTACATTGCTGTATTCTCGACCCCCGACGGACAGCAGGAAATTGAGGCCCGCACCGTGGTTTTGACAACACCGGCTTATGTTACAGCCGAGTTGTTGCAGCCTCTGCAACCGGAAGTCAGCAGCGCTTTACAAGCTTTTACTTATCCTACGGTTGCCTGCGTTGTCCTAGCATATCCGGTGTCAGATGTCAAGGGTAAATTAGTGGGATTTGGAAATTTAATTCCGAGGGGGCAGGGAATTCGCACTCTGGGGACGATTTGGACATCGAGTTTATTTGCCGATCGCGCGCCTGCGGGCTGGCACACTCTCACCAGTTTCATAGGCGGGGCAACAGACTCGGACATTGGCAATCTCGACTCAGAACAAATTGTTGGGGAGGTGCATCGAGATTTATCTCGGATGTTGCTGAAGCCGAGTGCGGCGCAGCCCAAAGTTTTAGCGGTGAACCTGTGGAAGCGGGCGATTCCTCAGTACAATTTGGGTCATATTCAGCGCCTGCAAGAAATCGAGAACGGCTTAAAATCTTTGCCCGGGGTGTATTTGTGCAGCAACTACGTTGGCGGGGTGGCTTTGGGAGATTGCGTGCGCCGGGGTTTTGAAAGTGCGATCGAAGTGGGCGAGTATTTGCAGAATAAGCAATCAGATACTCGATCGATCTGAATTATTGCGTGGGGAGGGCGGGTTTACAAATATCGAGTATGTTAATCAGAGATATTCGTGAACCCGCCCCTATACAGCCTTCTGCCTTGTGTTCCGGCGGACGTGCCGGCGAATGCTACTAAGTTGTTGGCTCAAACTTGTAACCCACCCCCCGGACGGTTTGAATCATCGAAATTTGAGTGGTCTCTGGTTCAATTTTGCGGCGAATTTGACCGATATGGACATCCACCACGCGATCGGCTCCTACATACTCGTAGTCCCACACTTCATGCAGCAATTCCGATCGCCTCCACACGCGACCGGGTTTGCTGGCCAAACAGTACAGCAGGTCGAATTCTAAAGCAGTCAAAGCAACTATCTGACTGCCGATAATCACCTCGCGGCGAACCGGATCTATTAGTAGCTGTCCAAAGGTAAGAGTTTGTTGTTCGGCGGGAGTAACAATGCGCTTGCGCTTCAAAATTGCTGCAACGCGAGCTCCAATCTCTACAAGACTGAATGGTTTAGTAATGTAGTCGTCAGCACCTTCGGCAAACCCTTTCATTTTGTCAGCTTCATCAGTTCGGGCAGTCAGCATCAATACAAACACCCCCGTCCGTCTTTGCATTTCTTGACACAGTTTGAAGCCAGTAGTATCGGGTAAATTTACATCTAGAACTACTAAGTCAGGATTGAGTTGCTCAAATAATTCCAGACCAGTCTGACCGTCCTGGCCAGACTCAACTTGATAACCTTGCTGGCTTAAAAAACGGTGAATTAAATTTCGGATTGCCGGGTCGTCATCAACCACAAGGATTTTTACAGGGGCCATGACCACAACTTTTCTTGAATAATTAGGCAAGAATATTCAGCCATAATAATAGAAAACTGGATACAAATCTGAAAAAAATTGAGCTTTTAATAGTTATAGCCATATTTATAACCTACGCAAGATTTCGGGCAATAAATCTCCGGGAACTTTGGATAAGGCTAAATTTTGGCCTGGCAGCCCGCATTCACTATAGAAAGCTCTAATCGTTTTAACAATATAGCTTAATGCTGTTTGCCGGGAATCAGCAGCTTGGGAGTTGGCCGCAAACGGCAGGTTGAGTTTATCCCCATATGTTAACCCTTTGTCCTGAAGATGTTGTCCCCATGCGGCGCACACTTGCAACTGATGGTGCAGTGCTGCTTCTAGATGGCTTGTCTGTGCGGCTTTGTTGACGGCGAAATCTGGGTCTGTGGCTAGTTGGTAGTGGGCTAGTCCGAGATTGTTGCGGGCGGCCGAGCTGTCAAAGGTGAGTTGGGTTCGATCGAGCTCTCCGGCGATATCCAGGGCGGCTTCGTAGGCGGTAATCGCCTGCTGCAATGATTCCGTCCGCGCCTGTTTCTGCTGGAACTGGTTCGCCAAATGCCAATAAGCGGTACCGAGATTGTTGTAGGTGGCTGCTGCTGCTGCGGGTACTAATTCTCGGGTGCGGTATTTCAAGGCTTCGCGGTAGGCCTCAATCGCCCTGACGGTGAGGGGTTCTGAGGGTTCGTGCTGGGCGAGGTTCCAGCAGGCGGTACCGAGGTTGTTTTGCACTCCGGCATAGTTGAGGGGTTCTCGTTCGGGACTGTAGCACCAGAGGGCTTGGGTGTAAGCTGCGATCGCGCTTTTGAGATATGCGATCGGCTCACCGTCTTGGGCTAAATTCCAGTATGCTGTCGCCAAATTATTCTGAGCCGCAGCATACTGCTGGGGTTCGACTGCGGGGTCTAAATCCAGCAGCGCTTGTTGGTAAGCTGCAACTGCTTGCTGCAAGTTCTCTGTCTTGTCTTGATAGCGGGCTAAATCTGCCGAAGCGATTCCCAAATTTTTGTTTAATCTAACGCGGGTTTGGGGTGCGCTCTCGGCATCTGTTCGATTCAAACCTTCAAGGTAGAGGGCGATGCTGCGTTCGAGGCAGGATACCGGATCTGAGGTGTTATGCTGCGTGCGATCGCGCGAGAGCATCCAGTAGAAAGTGCCGAGATCGTTGAGGAGATCGGAAATTGGCGGTAGGCTGTTGGACTCTTGGGCGTACTGATTTAAATTTTGTGTCAATTGGGCAATCAACCGCGCGCATTCGTCGGTTGGTGGTTGATTTTGCTGCAAGTTGGTGTCGAGTTCGAGGTACGCAATCACTTTCTCGATCGCGCCAATGGCGATTGTCAGGTTTTGCTCTGAAGCGTCTCCGCCCAGAATGCGATCGCGGTAGCAATTCCCCAAATTGTAATAAGCCAAAGCTAATGCTTCGGAACAGCACTGATGTTCTTGCAGTAATTCTATGTATTGCAGAGTTTGCAGCGGCTCAAAATTGTCCTCCGATGCGACATTATTTTCTGCTTCCAACTCCTCTGAAGCCGCTGCTAGAACCAAATCTGCCAGTTCGACGGATTTAGAATCAGGCGCCCTGGATGGGGAATCGGGAACTTGGGATGGTTCCTGGGGAATTGGGAATTGTCCAGATAAAGAAGATATTAAAAATTTGTCGCCGGAGTCTCCGTTGTCCCGCAAGGAACCCAAGTTTTCCGAGTTCCCGAAGTCCTCGGAGTACCCTCCGTCTCCCTTAGCTGGAGTTGGTTCGCCTTCAAACTCAAATACTCCGGTTCGCCATTGCCAAAATTCCGGTGCCGATTGCTCGATCGAACTCAGCCAGGGGCGCGACACCCACAGCAACAGAGTAGACTCGCACATTTGCAGGTGTGCTTCGATGTCCCTCAAATAGCTCAGGAACGACCACTGTACGGCTGCTGAGTGCCTGCTCAGGTTTTCTGCCCCGATAATTTGAAATCCCGGCAAACGGCTGTAGCTGCCCCTGTTTTGGGGCGGTTGGTGTTGGGTCAACCACGCGGCGATCGAGCCCCAAGGATTTGGATCGCTCAAGTCGAGTTCCAAACTGACAAATCGGGGGTACTCGATCGGGGAGCGAGGAATGGAGTCGGCGCTGGCTAATTCTGCCTGCAAGCGGGCTGCCAGACAGTCCCGCAAGCACAAGTCGTCGCAGGCGGCGATAAAAATTTGACGGCGTAAATTGAGGTCGATCGCTTGTTTCAAGCGTTGGTATATCTGCTTGTTCGAGCTAGAAACTTTTTGGGAAGGAATAGACATCACGGTCAGCCGATTTTAGATTTTAGATTTTAGATTTTGGATTGTAGATTTTAGATTTTAGATTTTAGAGTTGAGAGTTGAAATCTCGATCGTTAGCAGAGGTAGGGACAAGGTAGTGCCGTGTCCCTACGACACTCGAAGAGCGATCGGGGGTGTACTTCATAAACGTGGAATCTGCTGTAAATCGCAACTCTGTCCGAACTGCCGTCAATCGCACCGGTGATGACCAAAGGATTGTAGATTTTCAATTGGCAAATTTATGTTTTTGACGCTCGCGTCTGATTAATTGCCACCCAAGTCCCTGAGCCCGAACGCAGAGATGAATAAACAAAATTTATGCTTGTCTTATTTAGTTTTTCAGCTCGCAACGCACGCTTCAGGAATGTTGCCACTACCTGCTTTTATTGAAACACAAAAACCATGTTTCCCTGGGTAAAGAAAACATGGTGTGTGGAAGGATTATTTTAAATTGTGATTTGAAGCAGCTTTGAGTGTCAGGGCAGTTTTCAGACTGAGGCCGCCACAAACACCAAACCGGCCACTAACATAGCTGCTGCAATACCCATGATGATGTAGTTGCGTTGCTGATTTTTGTTGGGAGGTACGGCTTCATACACCTTCGGCTCTTTAGCAAAGTTGTTCAGGCGTCCATCGTCATCTTTGATGTAAGGCATCAGTCACAATCCTTAATATTTTTGATGTTTACAACTGTACCAAAAAAGCGCCCAGGAAAATTCGGGAATTTATTTTGAGGTGACAGTACCGGTTTCGGGGGAAGAGGCGATCGCATAATCCTTGACGGGCATCCTACCTGCTAAGTACGCCATCCGCCCCGCTTCTGCTGCCATTCCCATTGCTTTTGCCATCGCGGGGGAATTTTGGGCATTGGCGATCGCCGAATTAATCAACAGTGCATCGGCTCCCATTTCCATTGCTCGGGCCGCTTCGCTGGGAGTTCCGATCCCGGCATCGACAACCACAGGAATATTTACCGTGTCAATAATTATTTGAATGTTGGCCGCATTGTTGATTCCTTGCCCGGAACCGATCGGCGAACCTAAAGGCATGACTGTCACGCAGCCGACTTCTTCTAGGCGTTTGGCTAGCAGGGGATCGGCATTGATGTAAGGCAAAACAGCAAAACCTTCTTTGACTAATTGTTCTGCTGCTTCCAAAGTGCCGATCGGATCTGGCAGCAAATACTTAGCATCTGGAATCACTTCTAATTTGACAAAATTATTATCTTCTTGCCCTAAAAGTTTCGCCATTTCCCGGCCCAAACGAGCTACTCTAATGGCTTCATCCGCAGTTTGACAACCGGCAGTATTTGGCAGCATCCAAATTTTAGTCCAATCCAGAGCCTCTGCCAATCCTTCATGACCGGGAGCATTTGTTTGCACTCGCCGCACAGCTACGGTAACAATTTCGCACCTGCTAGCGTTGACGCTTTGCTGCATTTCTGCAATGCTGCGATATTTTCCCGTCCCCGTCATCAAGCGAGAATGAAAAGTTTTGCCGGCAATAATTAGAGGCTTGTCTAAAGGTGGAGTTGCCGTATCTACTGGATAGCCAAAAATACTGTACTCAAGAGCCTCTTCCCACTGTGTTCTGCCGCCCATCATCTTTTCAAGCTGCCAACCTTCTTCATTTGTTAGATCGTCGCGGGTAACAGCATATAAAATTTGCCCTAGAGTAATTAGTTTAGCATCTCGCGGCATATTGTTCTGCAATCCACGCCCTACAATCTCTTTAAATTCGCTGAAATGATCTTCCATTTTTCCACTCTTCCCTTGTGATGATTTGAATCTGTTCGCTGTTAAACACCAAAATTATTTTTTGAATTTGCTTTTCGGTATCCCAAAACAGAGCTTGTTTGATGCCAGCGTTGATTTTCCAAACTTCGTAAACTTCTCGGTTGATGTGAAAAATAACGGCTGATGCCCCTTGATTTTTCGCTCTACTGATGCCTTCTTGCACTCGGTCTCTGATGTTTTGAGTCTGTTCTGTCAACTCCTTAAATTCGCAAATCTCACCGTCGATCTCAGCATCTGGCGTTCGGACACTCTCTCCTGCTTGCTCGCTCAACATTCTAACTCTCTTCCCTATTTTAGCCAAAACTTCAGCAAGAAAGATTTCTGAATTATTAAGATTGTGTTGTTGGTGAATTAGCACAAATCCGCCAGCTATCTCATCAAAATAATGCCGTCGATATTCGGGTTCTGCATTTTCGTAGATGGCTCTGCTTGTCTCGATATATTCTGAATTCACCGTTACTATACTCTCAATGGACTCGGAGCGGCTAAAGTTAAATTTATGAAAGCAACTGTCGAGCAACTGGCTCAAATTGGCATATTTGCCAGCTTAAACCGAACAGAATTAGAGCGATTGCAAGAACATACAGCAATTCGGACTTACCGACAGGGAGAAGTTGTGATGTATGAAGGCGATCGCATCCCCGAAAAATTATACACTCTTTTGAGCGGTTCTCTGCGGGTGGCAAAAACAGCGGCGGCGGGCAAAGAAACAATTCTCCGCACTTTATTTCAGGGAGATATTTTTGCCGCACCTGGTTTGCTGGGCAACGGGATAGCCCCCGCAACGGTGACAGCAGAAACTGACGTGCAAGTTCTTACCACAAAACGGGAAGTTTTGCTAGCAGCAATTCGGGAAAATCCCGAGATTGCTTTGCGAATATTGGCAATTTTTAACCAGCGGTTGCAGCAACTGCACGAGACAGTACACGGGTTGGTGTCGGAAAGGGCGATCGTGCGGCTGGCGAGATTTATTCATTACTTTGGCGTCGAGCAAGGTACGAAGATTGCGGATAATAGTGTATGTTTAGAAAAACGTTTTCCCTACTATCAAATTGCTCGCAGTATTGGAATTACCTACGAAGAATGCGTGCGGTTGTTTAAGAAACTCAAGCCGTTTGTATCCTACAGTCGAGGCGGTAAAATTACTGTGTTGGATTGGCAAAAATTGGAGGATATCGCCTCGGGAGATGAAATAGATTAAATGTTAAAATCCCAATTCTTGTAGGGGCGTTTCAGATCCTGTGCGGTTGACTGGCGATCGAATCATTTGCGCTCTCGTAGATACTGTCTTGACCTGTCAAGGGGTAGCAAGCAAATAAGTTGGATCGAAAGGCTTTTGGGACTTTAAAATACCAAAAGCCAAATGCACCAACTTCCGATATCATTGCACCAATCACCTGCATTTTGACCTTTCCACGACCCAATAATCGCTCAGTCATGGCTTTGAGCAAAGGATTACAACGCATCGCCACCACCGCAGGCATATACAATGCCTTTCGCAATCGGACATTTCCCGTACAAGACAAACGAGTTTTGCCATGCACAGAAGTTCCTGAACTACGCTCACAGGGAGTCAAACCTGCATAAGCTGCGAGTTGACGAGCATTTTTGTAATCTTCAATCCGACCAACTTCAGCTAACAATACAGCGGCAGTTTGTTCTCCAATTCCTGGAATCGAAGTCAATAGCTCGCGCTGCTGTTTTAAATGTGGATGTTGGTCAAAATGATCGCTAATCATTTTTTTGATTTCTGCTTGTTGTTCTTTGATGTATTCCAAATGAGCTCTGGTAAGTTTAGCTACGGAAACTGTAGCTGTTTCTAAACGATTCTCTTCCTGTTGATACATTTGGGTCAAAGATTCTAGTCGTCGCAGTAAAGCTTGTAATTCCTTGACTTCAAACGGGGTTGGCTTCCAGAATGACGGTTTAATCGCTGCACAAAAACGAGCAATTAATGCTGCATCTACAGAGTCGGTTTTAGTACGCAAAAGTTCGCTTTTAGCAAACCCTTTAATCCGAGCCGGATTAACCACACTCACCTGGTAGCCTGCTTCATACAGAAATTCAGCTAGGGCATCGACCTAATTGCTCGTAGCTTCCATACAAGCATGAAGTTCTTCAACACCTTGTTTTTTGAGCCACTGATTTAAGCTCTCAAACCCTTCGGTATTATTCGTGAACTTTTTTGGTTTTGAGCCACGTTCTTCTTTCAGTAAAAAAACATGAAAGTCTTTTTTACTGATATCTATGCCTAAAAATGTCGGTGTCATTGTTTGCTCCAAGCTCCCTGTTTGTATGAAAGAACATGACAGGCAATTTAACTAACCTTATAAATGCAGGCTGTCCCGTGAAAACGAGCGCCTAAGATACCGCCTGTGCTTTTTATATGCGCCTGTCATCAGTCATGGGAGCTTATCTACGCAACAGACTTGTGAGTGTCTAAGGGGCGGGCCAACTTCACCAATTTCTGATGTCCGATCACAACACTTTTTACTGTCATGTGTACCTTAAGGAAGAAACTTTAATAGACCTCCTGCGAAAGTCTGATAGAATTGTAAAACAGATAGAAATTCAACTAATCAAAAATGAGTTACGAAAA